>DASXAA010000064.1:0-101526 GCA_036407035.1 Thermoleophilaceae bacterium
CCCGCCCCCCTGCTACGATGCAATCGATTGCACCGAACGGGTCGGCCTCGGCCCGCCGCCGCGGGTCGCCCCCGCGGGGTGTGCGCCTGCGGGCCGGCCTTGACGAACCACCGGGAGCGAGACGATGGGCCTGCACACCTATGGCGTGATGGGGGTCGACTGGGAGGAGCGCGTGCGTTTCGACCGGTTGCGCGAGGAGCGGCTCGGGCGGGTCCGGTCGCTCTTGGGACTGTCGGAGCTGGGCGCCCTGCTCTGCTTCGACATGGCCAACATCCGCTACATCACGGCCACCCACATCGGCACGTGGGCGCAGGACAAGCTGAACCGCTTCTGCCTCCTCCCCCAGGACGCCGATCCGATCATGTGGGACTTCGGCTCGGCCGCCCGCCACCACCAGCTCTACAACCCCTGGCTCGGCGACGGCCGCTCCCGGGCCGGCATCTCGACGCTCAGAGGCGCGATGTCGCCGCAGTCGGGCCGCGCCGAGGACGTGGCACGCAAGATCAGGATCGAGCTCGAGGAGCGCGGCCTGCGGAACGAACCGGTGGGCGTCGACGCGATCGAGCCGCCCGTGCTGTTCGCGCTTCAGGAAGAGGGCATCCAAGTAGTCGACGGTCAGCAGCTGATGCAGGAAGCGCGCGTGATCAAGACGCAGGACGAGATCACGCTCCTCAACACGGCGTGCATGATGGTCGACGCCGCCTACGAGCAGCTCTACCGCGCGATGCGCCCGGGCATGCGCGAGAACGAGTGCGTGGCGCTCGTGAACAAGGTGCTCTACGAGATGGGCTCCGAGTTCGTGGAGGGCGTGAACGCCATCTCCGGCGAGCGCTGCAACCCCCACCCCCACGTCTACACCGACCGCGCCCTCCGCCCCGGCGACCCCGCCTACTTCGACATCCTCCACAGCTTCAACGGCTACCGCACGTGCTACTACCGCACGTTCGCGGTCGGCAGCGCGTCGCGCTCGCTCGTGGACGCCTACAAGCGCTGCCGCTTCTACCTCGACGCCGCCATCGACCAGATCCGCCCCGGCGTGACCACCGCCGACGTCGCGTCGCTGTGGCCGGAGGCCCAGGAGTTCGGCTTCCCGGACGAGGAGGCAGCCTTCGCCCTCCAGTTCGGCCACGGCGTGGGCCTCGCGATCTGGGAGAAGCCGATCTTCAGCCGGCTCGTGTCGCTCGACCATCCCGAGGAGATCCGCGAGGGGATGGTGTTCGCGCTCGAGACGTTCTGGCCCGCCAGCGACGGCTGGTCGGCGGCGCGGATCGAGGAGCAGCTCGTGGTGACGAAGGACGGCTGCGAGCTGATCACCCGCTTCCCGGCCGAGGAGCTGCTCGTGGCCGGCAAGCCGTACTACACCGCCGGCGGCTCGCTGCCGCTCGAGCGGGAGACCCAGTCACACCTGAACAGGCAGGATCGCATGCCCGCGGCGGATGCCGTGAGCGTGCACTGAACGGAGGCCCGTGCCGAACATCAGCTACTTCCCGATCGAACGCCTCGACGACCCCGAGCTGCGGGGCTACATGGAGCACGCCGCCCGCTACGGCACGCCGCGGCCCGAGAGTCAGGCGATCCGCGCCCACGTGCCCGCCGTCATGCGCTCCTTCTCGACGAACTGGCAGCGTCTGTTCCGCACCGGCGTGCTGGACCACTCGATCAAGGAGCTGTGCCGCGTCTACGTGTCGAAGACGATCGACTGCCACTACTGAGGCTCCCAACGGTCTCTCCGGGGCGGAGAGCAAGGTCTTGTCGAGGATGACTACGAGGAGCTGCTCGACTTCGAGCGCTCCGACCGCTTCGACGCGCGCCAGAAGGCCGCGCTCCTGTACACGAGCATGCTGGTCTGGAACCCCGAGGGCGCGGACGACAAGGTCTGGGCCGGCCTGCGCGAGCACTTCAGCGAGGAGCAGATCATCGAGCTCGGCTACTTCGTGGGGCTCACGTTCGGGCAGCAGCGGTGGATAAAGACGCTTGGGATCGGCCACGGCGAGGTGCTGAACCTGACCAAGGCGGGCCTGAAGGCATGACCGACAGTGACGCCATCCGAGCACAGCTGCCGGCCGCGCTCGAGTGCTACGCCGAGACGCGCGAGACCGTGCTGGAGGGGGGCATCGTCGACCGCTCGGTCAAGGAGCTGTGCGCGCGCTACCTGGCCGACGACCCCGAGGTCGCCGACTTCTCGCGGTTCGGCGACCGCGAGCGGGCAGCACTCGAGTGGGCGGAGGCGATCGCGTTCGACTCCGACGGCGCCCCCGCCGATCTCTGGCGCCGGCTCCACGAGCACTACAGCGAGCCGGAGCTGGTGGAGCTCGGCTACTACATCGCGTTCGTCCTCGGCCAGACGCACTGGCTGCGCACAAGAGGCATCAGGCCAACGGGCGCCGTGAGCCCGTGAGGGCGTTCGTCGCGGGCGGCTCGCGCGGCATCGGCGGCGCCGCGAGCCGCGCGCTGGCCGCCGCCGGCGCGGACGTGGCGGTCGGATATCTGAGCCGCGACCGCGAGGCCCGCGAGACCGCCGCGGCGGTCGAGGCCGCCGGCCGCCGGGCGGTGCTGGTTCAAGGCGATGTCTCCGACAACACGGACGCGCTCGTCGACGAGGCCGCCGACGCCCTCGGCGGCCTCGACGCCTTCGTCATGTGCGCCGTGAGACCCCTGCCCCGCTCGATCGAGGACCTCACCGCCGCCGACTTCGACGAGACCATGCGCGCCAACGCCCGCCCGTTCGTGCTCGGCGGCCTCGCCGCCGCGCGGCACATGGACGGCGCCGGCCGCGTGGTCGGCCTCTCCGCCACCGGCGCGCACCGGATCCGCAACCCGCGCTACGCGGCGCTCGGTCTCGCGAAGGGCGCGGTCGAGGCCGCCGTGCGCTTCCTGGCGGTCTCGCTCGCGGGGAACGGGATCACGGTCAACGCGGTCGTGGCAGGCCCGACGGACACGGAGGCGTTCGACACCCTGGCCGAGGACCCGGCCGCGCTGCGGCGGCGGCTCGGCGAGCTGACGCCCATGGGCCGGATCGGAACGCCCGAGGACGCCGCGCGGCTGGTCGCGTTCCTCTGCTCGCCCGACGCAGGCTGGATCACGGGCCAGCTGATCGTCTCGGATGGCGGTTACTCGCTCGTGTGATGGGCGACTACCCGCGCTTCGGCGATGCGGAGATGCGGCGCCGCCGCGAGGCGCTCGCGGCGGCGATGGCCGAGCACGGCGCCGCGCACGCCGTGATCTACGGCGCGAACCGCTTCGGCTCGGCGGTCGGCTGGCTGACCGGCTGGCCCGTCACGCGCGAGGCGCTCGTGGTCTTCACGCCCGGCGAGCGCGACCTGCTGCTCGTGAACTTCTACAACCACGTGCCGAACGCGGGCCGCCTCGCCGCGGACGCCGACGTGCGCTGGGCCGGGCCGCGGCCGATGGAGACGGCCATCGAGGAGCTGCGGCGGCGAGGAGGCGGCCGGATCGGCGTCGTCGGGCCGCTCGGCTGGCGCCCGCACGCGGCGCTGGCGGCGTTCGCGGAGGAGGTCGTGCTGCTCGACACCGCGTACACCGGGCTGCGGCTGCGCAAGTCGGAGGAGGAGCTCGAGTGGCTGCGGGTCGGCTGCGAGCTGACCGACTCCGCCGTCCGGGCCCTGCACGAGCACGCCGCCCCTGGCGTCGACGAGCGCGATCTGGGCGACATCGTGGAGCGCGCCTACGTGGGCCGCGGCGGCACGACGCACATCCACTACTTCGCCGCCACCCCGATGGACGAGCCCGAGCTGGGGGTGCCGGCCCAGTGGCCGTCGGCGCGCAAGCTGCGCCGCGGCGACGCCCTCACGTGCGAGATCAGCGCCTCGTGGTGGGACTACACCGGCCAGCTGCTGCGCACGTTCGCGGTCGGCGCCGAGCCGCCGCCGCTATACCGCGAGCTGCACGCCGCCGCCGACGCCGCCTTCGACGCGATCCTGGCGTGCCTGCGGCCGGGCGCGAGCGCCGCCGATCTGGTTGATACCGCCGGCGTGATCGAGGACGCCGGCTTCACGACCCGCGACGACCTCGTGCACGGCTTCGTCGGCGGCTACCTCCCGCCGGTGCTGGGCAGCGCGAGCAGGACGCTGGAGCCCGTGCCCGACTTCGAGTTCGACGCGGGCATGACCGTGGTGGTGCAGCCGAACGTGGTCACCCGCGACGAGCGCGCCGGAGTCCAGACGGGCGAGCTGGTGCTGGTCACGGAGACCGGCGCGGAGCGGCTGCACCGGTTCAAGCGGGGATTGCTGCGGATCTGAGGCGCGCCGGCTTGAGCTGCACTCGGTGGCCGCGGTTACCGGTTGGCTTACCAGGCAACCAGTGATTTGACCCGGCCGTGGGCCGCGGCCCGGCCGCTCGGCCCGCCCGGCCAGGCGCGTTCTCGCCTAACCCTCGGGTCGTGGTCGAAGGGTTTCCCGCGGGGGTGCGTGTCCGGTTGACTCAGGCGTCTCGGGGCGCCTGGCTGCTACGGCGAGCGGCCAGGGGTCGCGAAGGCCGCCGCCCGCCGGGGGTGTTCAACGTTGCGGGAGCAATAGTCCCGCTTTGTCGAACACCCCCGACACTCCCGACGGCCGCCGAAACCGTCGACCAGGGATTCGAGACACCGCGGCCGTGGTCCTCGCCTTCCTCACTGGCCTCCTCGCCGGCCGTCAGAGCGGCTGGCAACACACCAGTGAATCAACCGCTAGAGGTTCTCCGCCAGCCAGCGGGCCACCAGCGGGCGCGCCTTGTACCAGAGGTTGTTGCACACGTGCACGCCGTCCTCGTACACGATCGTCGTGGTCGGGCCGCGCGCCTCCGCGGCCACCCGCTCGGCGTGCGACGGCGGTGAGGCGGGGTCGCGACCGCCGTAGACCTGGAGCAGCGGAACCGTGATCCGCTCGGCGGCGCCCTCCATCGTCATCGCCGCCTGGACCGCCTCGGCGTCCTCGCCCATGTACTGCCGCAGCCCCGTCTGCGAGACCGGGTCCTGCGTCCGGAACCGGCCCGCGGGCGAGTACCAGCTGCTCATCGAGAACACGGCGCGCACACGCGAGTCGAACGCCGCGCCGCGGCAGGCGAACAGGCCGCCGTACGAGATGCCGCCCACGGCCAGCCTCTCGGCGTCGAGGTCGTCGCGCGCGACCAGATGGTCGATCACCGCCCCGATCGGCACCTCGTAGTCCGGCCGCAGCTTCAGCTCGAAGCTCACTGCGCCGTGCCCCGGGCCGTCGAAGGCGAACGTCGCCACATCCTGCGCCAGGATGTGCTCGCTCAGGTTGAAGAGCTCCTCCTTGGTCGAGTCCGCGCCGGGCACGAGCACGACGACCGGCGGGCGCTCCGCGCCGGGCGGCCTGCGCAGGTAGCCGGGCAGGGCGGTGCCCTCGAACGGCACCTCGAGCAGCTCCATCGGCGGCTCGGTCAGCGGCGCCGCGCGGCGCCAGCAGTCGTGCATCTCCTCGAGCGCCATGCGGAACTCGTCCGGCCGGTGCGGGAACAGGAAGCCGGCCCAGTGGAAGAAGAGCCCGGCGCGCACGTAGTGGGTCCCGGCGGCGCGCCGGTCGTCCGCCTCCACGGCCTCGTCGCCGAGGTCGCGGTGGCGCCGTCCCCACTCGCTGTACACGCGGCACCAGTCGTCCCAGCTCTCGATCTCGTCGCGCATGCGCTCGAAGTCCCAGTGCGGCACGTAGTTCGACGTGATCCGCCACGTGAACAGCCGGTACATCGCCTCGAGGTCGCGGTCAGCCATCGCGCATCTCCCGCGCCGCCTGCCCGGCAGCCTCCACGATCCCGCGGTAGCCGGTGCAGCGGCAGAGGTTGCCGGCGAGCGCCTCGCGGATCTCCTCCTCCGACGGGTCCGGGTGCTCGCGCAGGAACGGCTCCAGCGTCATCAGGAAGCCGGCCGTGCAGAAGCCGCACTGGAGCGCGTGGCGCTCGTGGAACGCGCGCTGGAGCGGGTGCTGCCCGCCGTCGCGCGCGAGCCCCTCGACCGTCCGCAGCGAGCGGCCGCGCGCCTGCACGGCGAGCATCAGGCACGAGCGCACCGGCTGCCCGTCGAGCTGGACCGTGCACGCGCCGCACACGCCGTGCTCGCAGCCGACCTTGGTGCCGGTCAGCCCGGCCTGGTGGCGGATGAAGTCGGACAGCAGGGTGCGCGGCTCCACCTCCCCCTCGTGCGGCTCGCCGTTGATCTCGAGCGAGATCCTCACGCCTTCTCCACCGCCTCGCGCACCAGAGCCGCGATCAGCGCCCGGCGCGGGCCCTCCTGCACCAGCGCGCCCGCGAGCTCGCCCGCCTCGCGGGCGTCCGCGCCGTCCGCGAGCGCGCGCTCCGCATCGGTCGCCCGCACGGCCGCGGGCCCGGCGCCGAGCACTGCGATCGCCGCGCGCCCGGGCGCGACGACCGCGGCGGCGCCCGCAATCGCGAAGTCCCCGTGCGTGCGCGCGTGCTCCGTGAACGCCGTGCCCGCGCCTTCCGGGAGCGGCGGCACCTCGATCTCCACCAACAGCTCGTCCGGCTCGAGCGCGGTGGTGAGCGGGCCGACGAACATCTCGCCGGCGGCGAGCGTCCGCTCGCCGCGGCGCGAGCGCACGTGGAAGCGCGCGTCGAGGGCGAGCAGCGCTGCCGGGAGCTCGGCGGCCGGGTCGGCGTGCGCGACCGAGCCGCCGACCGTGCCGCGGCTGCGGATCTGCGGGTGGCCGGCATGCCTCACGGCAGCGCGCAGGAGCGGCCAGCGCTCCGCCACGAGCGCGGAGCGCTCCACCGCCGCCTGCCTCGTCAGCGCGCCGATCCGCAGCACGCCGCCGGCCCCCTCGCGCATCCCCGCCAGCTCGTCCTCGAGCGGGTTCAGGTCCACCAGCGTCGCCGGTCGCGCGAGGCGGAAGTTCAGGAGCGGCACGAGGCTCTGGCCGCCGGCCAGCGGCCGCGCCTCGTCGCCGACCAGCTCGAGCGCCTTGGCGAGCGAGCCCGGCGCGACGTAGTGGAACGGCGCCGGCTTCACGTCCGCATCGCCCGCCAGAGCCGGTCCTCGGTGAACGGCGGGTCCACGCCGTGGCCGAGCGCATCGGCCACGGCGTTCGCCACCGCCGGCGGCGTGCCGATCGCGCCGCCCTCGCCGATCCCCTTGGCGCCGAGCGGGTTGAGCGGCGACGCCGACTCCACGAACGCCGTCTCGATCGGCGGCAGCTCGGCGGCGGTCAGCAGGCTGTAGTCGGCGAAGTTGGCCGCGGTCGGCTGGCCCTCGTCGTCGAAGGTGGCCGCCTCCGAGAGGCACTCGCCCAGCCCCTGGGCGACCCCGCCCAGCACCTGTCCCTCCGCCAGCAGCGGGTTGATGATCGTCCCGGCGTCGTCCACCGCGGCGAGCCGCAGCACCCGCATCCGCCCGGCGGCGCGCTCGATCTCCACCACGGCCGCGTAGGCGCCAGATGCGAACACGAGGTCGGAGTCGAAGCGCGCCTCCGCCCCGATGCCGGGCTCCGCCTCGGCCAACTCGGCCAGCGTGAGGCGGCGGCCGTCCGCGGCCACGAGGGCGCCGCCGTCCCACGACACCTCGGCGCCCAGCACGCGCGCCGCCGCGGCGAGGCACGCCTCGCGCAGCCGGTCCGAGGCCTCGGCCACGGCCGCGCCGCCGACCGCCACCGAGCGGCTGCCGAACGTCCCGATCCCGGGCGGGACGACGGCCGAGTCGCCGAACTCGAACGCCACGTCGGCGATCTCGAGCCCGAGCCGGTCCGCCGCCACCTGCGCGAACGTGGTGTCGTGGCCCTGGCCGTGCGGCGACGTGCTGCCGCGCACCAGCACGCGGCCTCCCGGCTGCAGCGCGGCCACGGCGCTCTCGAAGCGGCCGCCGGCCCGCTCGACGTACAGCCCGACGCCCGTCCCCACCGCGCGCTCGCCGTCGTCCGAGCGCTCCGGCCGCACGAGCTCCAGCGCGCGGTCGAGGCAGCGCGCGAAGTCGCCCGAGTCGTAGGTGAAGCCGAGCGGCGTGGTGTGCGGGAACTCCGCGATCAGGTTGCGCCGGCGCAGCTCGACCGGGTCGATCCCGAGCTCGCGCGCGGCGTCGTCCACCGCGCGCTCCATGAAGTACGCGGCCTCGGGGCGCCCGGCGCCGCGGTACGGGCCGGTGGGCACGCGATTGGTGCGCCTGCCGACGACCTCGACCTCGGCCGCATCGAGCCGGTAGCACCCGCACATCAGCATGCCGGCGGTGTGCGGCGGTACCGCCGTCGCCTGGAGCAGGTAGGCGCCGACATCCGCTCGGATGCGCGCCCGCACCGCGAGCATGCGGCCGTCGCCGTCGAAGGCGAGCTCGACGTCCGCCTCCATGCCGCGCCCCTGATAGGCGGCGAGGAAGTTCTCGAGCCGGTCCTCGGCCCACTTCACGGGCCGCCCGAGCTCGATCGCGGCGGCCGCCACGGCCACCGCCTCCGCCGGCGCGCCGCCCTTGCTGCCGAAGGCGCCGCCCACCTGCGGGACGATCACGCGGATCGACTCCGGCGGGCGGTCGAGCGAGTGCGCGAGGTGGGCGACCGCGCGGTGGCTGTCCTGGGTCGAGCACCAGACCGTGAGCAGGCCGTCCTCCTCCGACGCGATCGCGCCGCGCGGCTCCATCGGCGCCGCCACCAGCCGCGGCATCGCGTAGGTGCCGCGCACCACGTGCGCCGCGGAGGCGAACGCCCGCTCCACGTCGCCGCCGGAGCGCCTGAACTCGACCAGGTCGACGCCCGGCGCGCGCGCGTCGACCACCGGCTCGAGCGGCTCGTAGTCCACCTCCACGAGCTCCGCGGCGTCCTCGGCGAGCGGGCGCGACTCCGCGATCAGGGCCGCCACCGGCTGGCCCGCGTAGCGCACCTCGCCGTCGGCAAGGATCGGGTGCGGCTCGTCGGCGGCGGTCACGCCGTCAGGGACCTGGAACGGCAGCGGCCGCACGCGGCCGCGGAGCGACTCGGCGGTGAGCACCGCCACCAGGCCGGGGGCATCGCCGGGCGCGACCACCGCCCCCACCCGCGCGTGCGCGAACGGGCTGCGCACGAACGTGGCGTGCGCACCGCCGGTCGGGTCGATGTCGTCGAGGTAGCGCGCCCTCCCCTCGAGCACGAGCGCGTCCTCGCGGCGGGGCAGCGCCCGGCCGACGAGGGTCACGCGGGCCAATCCCTCGCCACGCGGGCGCTCCGCGCGGGCCGTTCCCCCGGCCGGTTCGCGGTCACGCCAGCCGTTCCCTGAGCCAGTCCGCGATCAGCGGCCTGGTCTTGTACGGCACGTTCGCGCAGCCGTGGTTGCCGTCCTCGTGCATCACGAACTCGCCGCCCGGCGCCTCGTCGGCGGCGCGCTTCGTCTGCTCCCACGGGATCAGCCGGTCGTGGCGGCCGGTGATCGCGAGGAACGGCTGCGTCAGGCGGTCGAGCACGCCGGTCAGGTCGAGCCTGCCCGCCCGCGCGCGCCCCTCCTCCTCGTCGCCCGCGAACGACTTCGCCACGAACGTCTGCCGCGTGAGCGGCGGCAGGTCGTCCCAGCACTCGCCGAAGTCGAAGGGGCCGCTCAACCCCACGACAGCCTTCAGCCGCGGCTCGAACGCGCCCGCCCGCGGCGCGTAGTACCCGCCAAGGCTCACGCCCATCGCGCCGACCCGCTCGAGGTCGAGCTCGCCGCCGCGGTCTCCCAGGTGGTCGAGCATCGCGGCCACCCCGGCCTCGTAGTCGTGCCTGATCGGCAGCTCGAACCCGCCCTCGCCCTGGCCCGGGCCGTCCAGCGACAGCGTCGCCATCCCGCGCTCGAGGAACACGTTCTCCAGCCGGAAGAACTCCTCCTTGGTCGAGTCGAGGCCGGGGATCAGCAGCACGAGCGGCGGTCGCCCGGCCCCGCCGGGGCGGCGCAGGTTGCCGATCACGCTTGCCCCGTCCAGCGGCGCCTCCACGCGCTCGGCGGAGGGGTCGAGCAGCTCGTACGCCCGGTAGTGGGCCGCGATCGCGCGCTCGGCGGCGTCGCGGGCGCGCCCCGCGTCGAGCACCCACACGAACTTGGCGAAGTGGAAGCACACCGCCGCGCGCGCCCAGGACTCGCCGGCCGTGCGCGTGCGCCCCGCCCGCTCGGCCTGCTGCGCGAGCCCCGCGTGCACCTCGGCCGTCTCGCACCAGGCGCCGAGCCACTCCTCCCACAACTCGATCCGCGCGGTGGTTACGAGGAAGTCGTTGTAGTCGACCCCCGCTTGCACGAACCGCGGCGCCCAGTGGTCAATCGCTGCCTGCACGCGCGCGTCCGGCACTCGCCATCACCTCCTCCGGGTCGCGTCCGAGGTCCGTGAGCACCACCGTCGCCGCGTTGCGGCCCGGCGCGCCCGTGATCGAGCCTCCCGGGTGGGTCGTGCCGCCCGTCTGGTAGAGGCCGGGGATCGGCGTGCGGTGGTCCGCCCACCCGGGCACGGGTCGCAGGCGGCCGCTGAACGGCAGGCTGCGGTCGCCGCCGTGGAACGCGCCGTGGACCATGTGCTCGTTCGAGCGCTCGATGTCCGCGGGGCTCTTGATCAGAGAGGCCACGATCGCGTCGTCGGTGAGGTTCGGCGCGAACCGCCGCAGGTGCTCGAGCTGCCGCGCGGCGACCGTAGGCTTGTGCGTCTCCCAGGTCTCGCCCTCAGGGACCTCCCACGCCTGCGGGCTCAGCAGCTTGACCGTATGGTGCCCCTCCGGCGCCCGCGACGGGTCGGCCAGGGTCGGCGTCGCCACCAGCAGCCACGGCACGTCCTCGACCGGGCGGCCGTCCTTGACGTCGCGGCCGCAGCGGATCACGTCCTCCGCCCACGCCGCCGTGCCCGCCGACACCGCGCTGCGCGGCCCGGACGGCGTCTCGAACGCCGGGGCCTCGGTCGTCGCGAAGTACACCGCCATGCCCGGCATGCCGATGTCGTACGTGTCCACGCCGTAGACGAACTCCTCGCCCCACGCCTCGGCCGGCGCCATCCCGACCAGGTGCTTGACGTGGATCGTCGAGACGACCGCCGAGCGCGCCGGGTGGCGCTCGCCGTCCTCGGTCTCGACGCCGGCGCAGCGGCCGTCCTCCAGCACCAGCCGGCTCACGCGCCGCCCGCACAGCACCGTGCCGCCGTGGTCCTCGATGAACCGGACCAGCGCGTCGGTCAGCGATCCAGAGCCGCCGAGCGGGATCGTCCAGCCGCGCCGCTGACGGCCGTAGATCAGCGAGTAGGCGAGCATGCCGGAGCCCGGCGCGTCGACCGGCACGAGCGTCTGGAACGCCATCCAGACCATGAACGCCCGCACGTGGCGGCTCTCGAACTCGCGCCGGATCACGTCCCAGGCGCTGATCGCGTTGCGGCGCAGCCAGATCCGCCCGCGCGGATGCTCGAGCAGCATCTCGTCCAGCGACGGCCCGAAGCCGAGCGGCGTGAAGCGCGCCCGCCCGAACACGCCCTTGACCTCGTCGTACTCGGCGATCAGCCGCCGGTAGGCGTCGGCGTCACGCGCCGAGAAGCGCGCGATCTCCTCGCAGGTGCGGTCGAGATCGAGCCACATCGTCAGGTGCTCGCCGTCCGGGAAGGCCACGTGCCCGACCGGGTCCGGGTCGACGTACTCGAGCCCGTAGTCGGCCTTCAGCCCGAGCTCGTCGTTCGTCAGCAGCGGGTTGACCTGGATCAGGGTGTGGCCAGTGGAGCACGAGTCGATCAGGTAGCCGGGCATGAGCAGCTCCTCGGTCGCCGCGCCGCCGCCGGGGATCGAGCGCGCGTCGAGCACGAGGCACTCGTATCCCGCCTTCGCCAGATAGGCCGCGGTGATCAGGCTGTTGTGGCCCGCTCCGGCCACCACTACGTCCGCGGTCACACGATCGCCCCCTTCCTGCCCTCGAGCAGCCGCAGGGCGTTGCCCGAGAGGATCGCCTGTTCGGCGGCCGGGTCGAGCGCGCACTCGCGCACGCTCGCCGCCGGCCGCTCGTCGCCCATGTCGAACGGGTAGTCGGACCCGAGCACGACCCGCTCCGCGCCCACGTACTCGATCAGCGCCCGCAGGAGGTCGCGGTCGTGCGTGAGCGTGTCGTAGTGAAAGCGCCGCAGCGACTCGTCCGGCGATTCCGCGAGCCGCGTGCCGGCCGCCGCCACGACTCGGTGCGCGTGGCGCAGCCGGCCGCGCAGCGCGAGCAGCGCCCCGCCCGCGTGGGCGAGCACGACCTTCAGCCCGGGGTGGCGCTCGAGCACGCCGGTCATGACCATGTGCGCCGCCGTGATCGTGGTCTCGAACGGGTTACCGACGGAGTTCCACAGGTAGTGGTCGCTCAGGGCGGG
Source organism: Thermoleophilaceae bacterium (assembly GCA_036407035.1). Classification (GTDB taxonomy): domain Bacteria; phylum Actinomycetota; class Thermoleophilia; order Solirubrobacterales; family Thermoleophilaceae; genus JACVRW01. The sequence continues at coordinate 12,266 of DASXAA010000064.1, forward strand.
TACGTCGAAGCCGCGGGTGGTCGGGTGGACGAAGACGACCGCGCCGGTCGCCTCGGCGGCGGCCCAGAACTCCTCGAAGCGATCGTCGCCGAGGTACGCGCCGCGCACGCTGGCGGCCACCTCCACCCCGGGCAGCTCGAGGCGCCCTAGCTCGGCCGCCGCCAGCGCCGGGTCCTGGAGCGGCACGGCGCCGAGCGCGCCGACCCGCTCGGGATGCGCGCGCGCGATCTCCGCCAGCGCCTCGTTCTGGATCCGGCAGCGGCGCAGCCCCTCCTCGGGCTCGGCGTCGTAGAAGAGCAGGGGCACCCACGGGGAGAGCACGACCCGGGCGGCCTCCACCGACGCCAGGATCCCCTCGACGTCGACGAACTCGCGCACCGCCGAGCGGATCGGCCCCCCGCCCAGCTCCACGAGCTGCCCGCCGTCCTCGTCGGTGTACACGCGCGGGCGCCACTCCTCGTCCGGGGCCGCGTCGCGGGTGATCTCGGGCACGATCACGTGCGCGTGGAAGTCGACGGTCACCGGGCTACCCCAGCGCGATCAGCGCGATCGACCCGGCCACGACGAGCGCGGACCCGACCCAGACGTGCCTGCTCACCCGCTCGAGATGGCCGCCGACGACCACCGGGGCGAGCACCAGCACGAGCGGCACCGAGATCAGGTTGAGCGCCAGCACGACGCCGACGGTCTCGAGGTCGAGCGCCTCCCAGCGCCCCCACGTGGCCAGCGCGACCACCAGGCCGGCCAGCAGCTTCAGCGGCACGCCGGCGCGCGAGAAGCCGCTCTGGCCGCGCCGCATCCGCACGGACACCAGCACGCCGTAGGCGCACAGCGACACGAGCATCCCGATCGCGACGCCGATCAGCGGCGAGTCGAGCTCGTCGAGGCCCTCGAGCGTGAACACCGGGCTGAGCGCCCACACGAAGGCGGTGCCGAACGCGAAGACCGAGTCCTGCCAGCGGAGCGCCGGCAGGTCGCCGGGCGCCGAGATGACCCACGCGCCCGCGACCATGATCGCGATCGCGACGAGCTCGAGCCCGGTCGGCACCTCGCCGAGCGTCAGCGCCGCCAGCGCGATCGCGAAGAACGGCGTGGTCGTGAGCAGCGGCGACGTGCGCGCCGCCCCGATGCGCGTCTGGCTGAAGTTGAGCAGCGTCCAGCCGCCGAAGAAGTGCAGCGCGCCGGCCAGCGCGAAGGCGATGAACGCCCACGCGGACGCGTGGTCCAGCAGGCTCAGGTCCTCCGTCGCCGCACACACCGCGAGCAGGACGACCGCTGCGACCGCCAGCTGGAAGAACGTCGACAGGTAGGGATCGTCCACCTGCCGGACGGCACGGCCGTTGAGCGTCTGGAAGAGGCCGAACCCGATGCCGGAGGCGACCGCCCACAGTACGCCCGTCACGCCGGGGTGACCGGCCGCGGGCCCGACTGGCCGACCGATCCCCCGAAGTAGAGCGCGGCCATCTCTGGATTATTGAGGACCGCCTCCGCCTCTCCGTTGAGCAGCACACGCCCGCTCTCCATCACGATCCCGCGCTTCGCGATCCGCAGTCCGAACCGCACGTTCTGCTCGACGAGCAGGATCGTCTTGCCCGTCTCCAACATCACGTTGATCGAGCCGAAGACGTGCTTGAGCGCCTTCGGGTCGAGACCCAGCGACGGCTCGTCCAGGAGCACCAGCTTCGGGTCGAGCATCAGCGAGCGCGCGAACTCGACCATGCGCCGCTGTCCGCCCGAGAGGTTGCCGGCGGGCTCGTGGGCCCGCTCGGCGACCACGGGGAACAGCTCCGCGACCTCGCCGTAGCGGCGGTCCACCAGCCCGCGGTCGCGGCGGATGATGTAGGCGCCCATCAGCACGTTCTCGCGCACGGTCAGGTTCGGGAAGAGCGCGTGCGACTGCGGCACCTGGGACACGCCCATCGCCAGGATCTCCGCGGGCGAGCGGCCGCAGAGGCCCGTGCCCTCGAGCTCGATGTCGCCTACGCGCGGCCGCAGCAGCCCGCTCACGGCGCGGAGGACCGTCGACTTGCCGGCGCCGTTCGGGCCGACGATGCACGAGATCGAGCCGCGCTCGACCTCGATGTCCACGCCCTGGAGCACGTCCCCGCCGCCATAGCCCGCGATCACGCCCTTGATCGAGAGCATCAGACCCCCACCGGCTGCTCGAGGCGGAAGTCCTCCCCGAGGTAGGCGTCGAGCACCTTCGGGTCGCGCTGGATCTCGTCGGGCGTGCCGTGGGAGATCGTCTTGCCGCGCGCGAGCACGAGCACCGGGCTGCAGAGCCCGAGCACGAACGGCATGTTGTGCTCCACGACGAGGAAGGTCTTGCCCTGCGCGTTGAGCTCGCGGATGAGGCCGCCGATGCGCTCGATGAGAGTCGGGTTGATGCCGCCGGCGGGCTCGTCCAGCATGATCAGCTTCGGGTCGAGCATCAGCACCTGCGCCAGCTCCACCAGCTTCTGCTGCCCGTAGGAGAGCGCGCGGGCCTTCTGGTCGCGGTACTGCCGCATCCCGACGAACTCGAGCAGCTCCTCGGCGCGCGCCGCCTCCGGGCCGCTGACCGCGTCGCGCGCGAGCTGCCTCATGCTGAACGAGCGCAGCGGGGCGACGACGTTCTCGAGCACGGTCATCTCCCTGAACAGGCGCGTGATCTGGAACGTGCGCCCGACCCCGAGGTGGGCGCGCGCCCAGGGCGTCTTGCGGTCGATGCGGCGCCCGTCGAACGTCACCGTGCCGGCCTGGGGGGTCATGGTGCCGTCGACCAGGTTGAACACGGTCGTCTTGCCCGAGCCGTTCGGGCCGATCAGCGCGGTGATCGTGCCCTCCGCGACCGTGAAGGAGGCGCCGTCGACCGCGCGCAGCCCGCCGAAGCGCTTGACCAGCCCGTCGACCTCGAGCAGCGGCGGACCCGGCGGCGGCGCGACCGGCGCCACGGGCTCGGCGCGCTCCTCCAGCTCGATCCGCCCGCCGACCACGCCGGCCTTGCCGCGGGCGCGGCGGCCCTCGATCAGGTCGCCAAGGCTGGGGATCACGCCGCGCGGCAGGAACAGCACGACGAGCGCGAGCAGGCCGCCGAACACGACCAGGCGCGTGTTGCCGCCGCCGAGGTCGTTGTTCGTGAACTCGTTCAGCCACTCGATCGCGAACGCGCCGAGCACCGGGCCCCAGAGCGTCGCCCGCCCGCCGAGCAGCAGCGAAAGCACGATCTGGACGCTCAGCAGGATGTTGAACATCCCCTGCGGGTCGATGAACGTCAGGTAGTAGCCGTACACGCCGCCCGCCATGCCCACGAACACGGCGCTCGCCGTGAACCCGAGGATCTTGTAGGCGCGCGTGTTCACGCCCACGGTCGCGGCCTTGTCCTCGTCCTCGCGGATCGCGATCAGGCCCATGCCGAGCTTCGAGCGGCGGATCCACCAGGACATCACGAGCGACGCCGCGAGCAGCCCCATCAGCGAGTAGTAGAAGGGCCAGTTCTGGTAGTCCACGCTCCACGTCGGGATCGGCAGCGACATGCCGCCGGTCCCGTTCGTCAGGTCCTTCCAGTTCGTGGCGATGATCTGGAGCAGGAAGAGGAACGCGATCGTGAGGATCACGAACGCGTGGCCGCGCGCCCGCATCGCGACCACCCCGAGGAAGGCCGCAGCCAGGCCCGCGATCACGCCCGCGACCGGCACCCAGACGAAGGGCGAGCCGCCGACCTTCGTCGAGAACACGCCCACCGTGTAGGCGCCCAGGCCGAGGAACGCGCCCTGGCCGAGCGATACGTAGCCCGCGTAGCCCATGATGATGTTGAGCCCGACCGCGCCGACCGCGAAGACCAGCGAGAGGATGATCAGGTTCTGGTAGTAGAGGTCGTCGGAGACGAGCGGGTAGATCGCCACGAACACGACCCCAGCCGCGATCACCCAGTTGAAGGGGTTGCGCAGCGCGCGGCTCATGCGGCCGCCACGTCCTCCCGCAGGCGGGCGCCGAGCAGGCCCTGGGGGCGAATCAGGAGGACCGCGAACACGAACACGTACGGCACCGCGGTCGCCCATGCCGGCGAGATGTAGGTGACCGTCAGCGCCTCCGCCACTCCGAGGCAGAGCGCGCCGATCAACGCGCCGGGCAGGCTGCCCATGCCGCCCAGCACGATGATGCCGAGCAGGCGCGCGATCCACTGGTAATGCGAGCCGGGCAGGAAGGGGTAGAGCACGCTGACGATCGAGCCGCCCGCGCCGGCGCTGGCCACGCCGATCGCGAACGTCAGCGCCGACACGCCGCCGATCTTCACCCCCACCAGCTCGGCCCCCTGGGGGTTAACGGCGCTCGCCCTGATCGCGCGGCCGGTCCAGGTGCGGTTGAGGAAGAGGTACAGCCCGGAGAGGACGACGAGCGCCACGAGCCCGCCGTAGACCTGGGCCTTCGGCAGGAAGACGTCGCCGATGTTGAAGGACTGGTTGAAGTAGGCGGGACGGACGGAATGCGAGGTGTTGCCCCACAGCGAGCCCATGACGCCCTCGAGGAGCAGGGCAAGCCCGAACGTGAGCAGGACGGTCGCCGCCGCCGGGCCGCGGCGGATGCGCCCCACCGTCGTCTGGTAGAGGACCCAGCCGAAGACGAACATCGAGGGCGCGGTGATCAGGATCGCCGCCAGCGGGTCGACGCCGGTGGCGGTCCAGAGCGAGTAGGTCAGGAAGGCGGCGAGGATGAGGAACGCGCCGTGGGCGATGTTGATCACGCCCATGACGCCGAAGATCAGCGTGAGTCCCGAGGCGAGCAGCGCATAGACCCCGCCCACCAGCAGGCCGAGGACGATGGTCTGGATGAACTCGGTCACGTGGTCTACACCGGCTTGCGGGAAGCGTCCCTGGCAGCTTCCCGCAAGCCTTTTACCCCCCTATTGCTGCGGCATCCAGCCCGGAATGATCTTGTCGGTGGTCGCCGCTGCCTCTGGCAGCACGATCTCGGGCACGCCGCTCTGCCATTGGCCGACCAGGAACTGACCCTGCGGGCGGCCCTGCTCGTCCCAGCTGAGCGGGCCGAGGATCGTGTCGACCTCGTTGTCGCGGATCCAGTCGGCCAGCTTCAGCTGGTCGTCGATGCTGCCCACCTCCTCCACCGCCTTCTGCAGCACCTCGGCGGTGGCGAACGCGTCGGCCGCGTCCTCCGGCACCTCGGTCCCGCCGAACATCTCCTGGTACTTCGCCACGAACTCGGCGTTCCCCGGCGTCTTCGCCTCCTTGCTGTGGCTGACCGCGTAGAAGATGCCCTCGGTGTTGCCCTTGCCGATGCCCTTCGCGTACTGATCCCCGAACGAGGGGGCGCTCGTCTGGTAGAGCATGTCCGGCGTGTAGCCGGACTTGAGCAGAGCGCGCACGAAGCTCACGCCGTCCTCGAATGTCGCGCCGTGCACGACCAGGTCCGCGTTGGTCGCCTTTATGGCGCTGACGATGCCGTCGAGGTTCGGGTTGTCGATCGTGTAGGTCTTGCGGTACACGGTCTTGATGCCCGCGCCCTTGAGGATCTTCTCGATCCCCTCTGAGGTCGGCTGGGCGAACGGGTCGTCCAGGGTCGGATAGGCGGCGGTCTTGGGCCGCTCGTCCGCCGGCAGCTCGGTGACCCACTTGGCCCACACGTCGCCCTGGTGGTCCGAGGTCGCCTGCTGGGCGAAGAAGATGTACTTGTAGCCGCGGTCGAAGATCTCCGGGGCGCCGCCGGCGGGCTCGACGTAGAGCATCCGGTTCTTCTCCGCGACCGACGACGCCGGCAGGTTCAGCAGCGAGGAGAAGGTGCCGAGCAGCAGGTCGACGTTGTCCTTGCTGATGAGGGCGTTGTAGTCGGTGACGACCGTGTTCTGGTTGCTCGCGTCGTCCTTGATGACCATCTGGACCTTGCGGTCGAGCAGGCCGCCCTGCTCGTTGATCATCGCCTCCCAGACCTTGTAGCCCTGCTGGGCGGCCTTGCCGGGCTCCGAGAACTCGCCGGTCAGGGGCAGCGACGCGCCGATCTTGATCGTGCCGCCACCGCCACCGCCGCCACCGCCGCCGCTGTCGTCGTCACCCCCGCAGCCGGCGCCCAGAAGGGCGGCTCCCAGCACCAGGCTCGCGGCGAGGAGGCGTAGCTTCCCCACGGCGTGCCAACGCAGCTTCCCCATCAAGGACCTCCTCCGCTCGCAGCCTGCAAACGTTTGCTGCAATCGTTTGTGCAGCCTAGTGACGCCACATCGGCTTGTCAAGCGGGCGTTCGGCACGGTCCCCCGCTCGGCAGCGCCGCCCGGCATGGCATGCACCCCGCTCGGGAGCACCGCCCGGCATGGCATGCACCGCTTGGGGTTTACCCTCCGGAGGGCGTCGGCTAAGCGCGCGGCTTCGCGGTCGACGCCCGCACCACGAGCGCCGGCTCCAGCTGCACCTGCTTCGCCTCGCCCCCGTCCTGCAGCAGGCCGAGCATCAGCTCGGCGGCGGCCGTACCGATCTCGTAGTGCGGGATGCGGATCGTGGTCAGCGGCGGATTGAAGCGGTCGGCGAACGGCATGTCGTTGAAGCCGACCACCGACAGGTCCTCGGGACATGCGAGGCCGCGCTCGGCGAGCACGTCGTAGCAGCCGAGCGCGATCAGGTCGTTGCCGGCCACGATCGCGGTCAGGCCGGGTGCGCCGTCGAGCAGCAGGCGGCAGGCGCGGCCGCCCTGGGCTTCCGTGAACGCGCCGCTCACGACCACGTGGGCGGGGTCGGGGTCGAGCCCCGCCTCCTTCATCGCGTTCAGGAAGCCCTCGTGGCGGTCGAACCCGGTCGACAGGTCGAGCGGACCCGCCACGTGACCGATCAGCTTGTGGCCGAGCTCAACCAGGTGCGCAACCGCGAGCCCGACACCGGCGCTGTCGTCGGCGGTCGCCGCGGGGATCTGCGCCTCGGGCGCGCGGCGGTTGACGAGCACGAGCGGCACCCTCGAGTCCACGATCTCGTCGAGAAGCTGGTGGTCTCGATGGGCGGTGGCCGCGATGATCCCGTCGATCTGACGCGCACGCATCGTCTGCCAGTCGATCCGCTCGCGCTCGGGGTCGTTGTCGGTGTTCGCCATCAGCGGCGTGTAGCCGTCCTCCTCCAGGCGGTCCTCGATCCCGCGCAGGATCGGCGGGAAGAGCGGGTTGGTGAGGTCCGGGATCAGCACGCCGATCGTGTACGAGCGGTTGGTCTTGAGGCCGCGTGCGATCGGGTTGGGCCGGTAGCCGAGCTCCTCGGCCGCGGCGAGCACGCGCCGCGCGGTCTCGGAGTTGACGAGCCCGCGCGTCTCCTCGTTGAGCGCCCGCGACGCCGTCCCCGGATGCACGTCGGCGACGCGCGCGACGTCGCGCAGCGTCACCCGCGTGGTCGTCCTCTCGCGGCCCACGGCCATGGTGCGCTGATTATGCACGCGTTTGCAGCCGCCTCGGGGCGGGGCAAGCGGGCGCCCGCGCCTGGATTGGTCTGCGCAGGGACGCGGGCCAGGGCCGTGTGCGTCGTGGCGCATGGGGCGAGACGGGAGGCTGCTGGGCTGGGGAAGGGTCTGCTCGCCTGCGGCGGCGAGGGGCGCTGGGCGTGGTGTGGCGGCTCTCGGTGAACCTGGGGTCGACGTAGACGGGCCGCACTCGGCGAGGCCGCGCTCACCGCCCGAGCGTGGCGTTTCCGCGGGGGTGCGTACCCGGTTGAGTCAGGCGTCTCGGGGCGCCTTGGGGGCTGCGGCGAGCGACCGGGGGTCGCGAAGGCCGCCGCCCGCCGGGGGTGTTCAACGTTGCGGGAGCGATAGTCCCGCTTTGTCGAACACCCCCCGAAACGGGCCCCCCCTTCCCCAGCCCAACAGCGTCCCGTACCGCCCCCGCGCGCCAGGCAGACCGCCCAACCGGTCGTCCGCCGGCGGCGGCGAGCCTGGGCGGGACGCCGGCGCACCGGAGGCTGCGACGAGCGCGGCCGCCGGCGGTCAAGAGCGGCGCGACCCGGGGGACGCGACGCCCGGCCACCCGGCCCCCACCCGCAACCTGAGCGAAACGGATATGCAGCGTGGGCCTATGGCGCCCGGATCGACCACTGCTCCCGAGAGATCCGCGCCGGCTCCCTTCCCGGCGTTAGCGCCCGGGCCGTGGAATCAACCACTAGCCTGCTCGGCCGCGGATCGCCCGGGCGATCGCCTCGCCGTCCGGGATGAAGGCGTCCTCCAGCGTCGGGCTGTACGGGATCGGCGTCTCGCCGGTCGCCACGACCCACGCGTCGTCGAGGTCGTGCAGGGCCTCGGCGGCGACCGTTCCCACGAGCCCGGCTGCCCATCCGCCCAGCCGCGGGCCCTCCTCCACCGCCACGATCCGGTTCGTCTTCTCGACGGACGCCAGGACGGTCTGGAGGTCCAGCGGGCGCAGCGTGCGCAGGTCCACCACCTCGGCGTCGATGCCGTCGGACGCGAGCGCGTCGGCCGCGGCCAGCGCGTCGTGTACCCCGCGCGCCACCGAGGCGATCGTCACGTCGCTCCCCTCGCGCACGACGCGCGCCTGGCCGAGCGGCACCACGTCGCCGTTCGACGGCGGCGGCCCCTTCACCGAGTAGAGCCGCTTGTGCTCGAGGAAGATCACCGGGTTGTCGTCGCGGATGGCGCCCTTCAGCAGCCCCTTCGCGTCCGCCGGGGTCGACGGCGCCGCGATCTTGAGCCCCGGGATCCCCTGGAACCACGTGGCGTGGAACTGCGAGTGCATCGCCCCGAACCGGCCACCGCCCCCGACCGCCGAGCGGACCACGAGCGGCACGCCTCCCTGCTCGTTCGACACGTACCAGAACTTCGCCGCCTGGTTCACGAGGCTGTCCATCGCCAGCCCCATGAAGTCGCCGAACATGATCTCGAACACCGGCCGCATGCCCGTGACCGCGGCGCCGAATGCGGCGCCGGCGAGCGCCAGCTCGGAGATCGGCGTGTCGAAGACGCGCTCGTCGCCGAAGCGCTCGTGCAGCTCGGGCGTCGCCTTGAAGACGCCCCCGGGCGCCGCCACGTCCTCGCCGAAGAAGATCACGGCCGGGTCGCGCTCGAGCTCCTCGGCGAGCGCATCGCGGATCGCGACCCGGAACTCGAGCTGCTCGCTCACGGCGCGAACTCCGTCGCCCGCTCCTCTGCGGGATCGGGGTAGGGGCCGGCAAGCGCCGCTTCGCTCGCCGCGGCCATCCGCTCCTTGGCGCGCGTCTCGGCGGCGGCGACGTCCTCCTCGTCGACACCCAGGTCGAGCAGACGCGAGCGCGTGATCAGGAGCGGGTCGCGGCCGAGCCAGCGCTCCACCTCCTCCTTCGGCCGATAGGTGGCCGGATCCGATTTCGAGTGGCCGTAGTGGCGGTAGGTCTGGCACTCGAGCAGGGTCGGCCCGCCGCCCGAGCGGGCGCGATGGGCGGCCTCGGCGGCCGCGTCGTGGACCGCCCAGAGATCGTTGCCGTCCACGAGCCGCGCGGGGATGCCGAACGACGCGGCGCGCGCGGCGATGTCCCTGCCGGCGGTGACCTGGTGCATCGGCGTGAACTCGCCGTAGAAGTTGTTCTCGCAAACGTAGACCACCGGCAGCCGCAGCACCTGGGCGAAGTTGAGGCACTCGTGGAAGTAGCCGGTGTTGACGGCGCCGTCGCCGAAGAACGCGAGCGCCACGCGCGCGTTGCGGCCCGCCGTGAGCGCCGCCCCGGTGGCGGCCGCGATGCTCCCACCGACGATCCCGAAGCAACCGACGAGCCCGTGCTCGAGGTCGATCACGTTCATCGATCCGGCCCGGCCGCCGCACACGCCCGTCGCCCGCCCGAGCATCTCCGCCGCGAGCGGCTCCGGGTCGGTGCCCTTGGCGAGCGCGTGCCCGTGGCCGCGGTAGGTCCCGGCGACGTAGTCGTCCGGCTGCAGCGCCATGCACGCGCCGACCGGCACCGCCTCCTGGCCGGCCGACAGGTGGGTCGTCCCGTGCACCTCGCCCTTGAGGAAGAGCCGGTGCATCTCGGTCTCGAACTCGCGGATCAGCACCATCCGCTCGTACGCGGCGACGTAGGGGGCCGGATCGGGCGGCGCCGCCGACGGCTCCGGCGGCCCCGTGCGCTGCGGCGCCGCCGTGGGCTCGGGCGTCGCGGCGCCCGGCGCCGAGGGCGCCGGCGGCCCCGCGGACCCGGGAGGTCCACCGGGTAGAGGCGTTCCCGCTACGCGCGTCTTCTCCGTGGCCAACTCTCGCTCCCTGCAAACGTTTGCGAACTCGGTCGCACAAGCATAGACGGGATCGAGTGTCGAGTTTGTCGGGCTCCAACCTCCTCGGGATCCCGCGGCGTCCCGGTCCACTGTCGAGTCAGTTCCCGTGAGTGGAACCAACTCGACAATCGACTGGGCGGGGGCCGGCGCCCGCGGGCCGGCGCCGTGGCGGGCCTGGCGTTTACTGATGGCGACCACGGTGGGGCCGGGGGGTGGGCTGGTTTCCGTTGCACTATGCGTCGCAATCCGGCCCACCCCTCGGAATTCGGCCGGCGGCCGATCCAGTGTCGAGTTTGTCGGGCTGAGGCCGACCAGGTCGACACTCGACTTCCGCTGCGCGCCGGCCGCAGGGGGCGCGCCGGCCGCACGGCGCGCGCCGGCCACACGGGGCGGGCCGAGCACACGGGGCGTGACCGCGGCGCGGCGGCGGGGCGCGGCGGAGCGCGGGCGCTGCCCGCCCCCTACTTCGCCTCCAACCAGTTCTCCCCCACACCGAGGTCCACCTCCAGCGGGGGGTCCAGCTCGAACGCGTCGGCCATCTCGCGGCGCACGATCGTGCTCGCGGCCTCCACCTCGTCCTCCGGCGCCTCGAAGAGCAGCTCGTCGTGGATCTGCAGCACCAGCTTCGTCGACAGGCCGGCCGCGCGCAGCTCGTTCCGGGCGCGCACCATCGCGACCTTGATGATGTCGGCGGCGGTGCCCTGGATCACCATGTTCACCGCCAGCCGCTCGCCGAGCAGCCGGGTCTGGCGCTGCCGCGCCCTCAGCTCCGGGATCCGCCGGATGCGCCCGAACAGCGTGGTCACGTAGCCGTCGGTGGTGGCCTTCGCGATCGTCGCGTCGATGAAGCGCTTGACCGCCGGGAAGCGCTCGAGGTAGCGGTCGATGAACTCCTGCGCCTCGTCCTGGTCGATCTGCAGCCGGTCCGCCAGGCCGTACGCCGACAGCCCGTAGACGATCCCGTAGTTGACCATCTTCGCCTTCGAGCGCGTGCCCGGGTCGGTGCGACCGCCCAGGATCGCCTCGGCCGTGGCCGTGTGCACGTCCTCGCCGCGGCGGAAGATCTCCTTCAGGACCTCCTCGTCGGCGATGTGCGACAGCAGCCGCAGCTCGACCTGCGAGTAGTCGGCGGAGATCAGCCGACAGCCCGGCTCGGCCACGAAGCATGCGCGGATCTCGCGCCCCTGCTCGGTGCGGATCGGGATGTTCTGGAGGTTCGGGTTGGTGCTCGACAGCCGGCCGGTCGTCGTGGCGGTCTGGTTGAACGTCGTGTGCAGCCGGCCGTCGTCGCCGATCAGCTCCGGGAAGGCGTCCAGGTAGGTGGACTTCAGCTTCGACAGCTCGCGCCACTGCTCGATCGCCGGCACGATCTCGTGCTCGCCGCGGATCGCGGCCAGCACGCGCGCGTCGGTCGAGAAGCCCGTCTTGCCGCGGCGCTTCTTCGACAGGCCGAGCTTGTCGAACAGGATCGTCCCGAGCTGCTGCGGCGAGCCGATCGTGAACGGCTCCCCGGCCAGCTCCCACACCTTCCGCTCCAGGGCGGCGACCTCGTCCCCCATCCGGCGGCTGATCTCCCGGATGCGCCCCACGTCGAGCCGCACGCCGGCGCGCTCCATCTCGACCAGCACGTCGACCAGCGGCAGCTCGATCGAGTGGAACAGGTCGGTCAGCCCGTCCTCCTCGAGCCGCTCGCGCTGGCGCTCGGCCAGGGCCCGCGTGACCACAGCCCGCTCGGCGATCCCGTCCGCGCCCTCCACGGTCGCCCCGATCCCCGCCTCCGCCGACAGCTCATCGAGCGGATAGGCGCGCCGGGCGGGGTCGATCAGGTAGGCGGCCACCATCGTGTCGTGCGCGAGCGGCGGCGCCTCGCACGGGTCCTCGCCGACCGCGGTGGTCTTCCAGTCGTGGGTCACGAGCGGCCGGTCGCCCCAGGCCATCGCGAGCGCCGGCAGCGTCTCGGCCTCGGACACGAGCACCTCGCCCCCCGCATAGGCGGCCACGCGCAGCGGCCCGAGCGGCGGCCCGCCTATGTCGAGCGTCTCCTGCCCCTCCTGCTCGCCGGCCGGTCGCGGGCGCTCGGCGGCGAGTGCCGCGAAGTCGCCGTCCACGTCCGCGAGCGCCGCGATCGGCACCTCGCGCGCCTGCACCCGCAGCTCCTCCATCGGCCGCTCGCGCGGCGCGGCGCTGTCGCCCTCGCCGAACGCCTCCTCGAGGCGCCGCAGCGGCTCGCGCAGCTCGAACTCGCGGAACGTCTCACGCAGGCGCGAGCGGTCCGGCTCGCCGGCCACGAAGTGGTCCAGGTCCACCTCCACGTCCACGTCGCGGATCGCCGTGGCCAACTCTTTCGAGATGCGCGCGTCCTCGGCGTGCGCGGTCAGGTTCTCCTTGCGCTTGGCGCCCGAGATCTTGTCGATGTTCGACAGCACGCCCTCGAGGTCGCCCCACTCCTGGAGCAGCTGCGACGCGGTCTTCTCGCCGATCCCCGGGACCCCGGGGATGTTGTCCGAGGTGTCGCCCTTCAGCCCCACGAAGTCCGGAATCAGCGCCGGCGGGATGCCGTAGCGGTCGACCACCGCCTCCTGGTCGTAGACCTTCGTGTCGGTGATCCCGCGGCTCGTGGCCATCACCTTGATGCCCGGCTCGATGAGCTGGAAGAGGTCGCGGTCGCCGGTGACCACCATCACCTCGATCCCCTTCTCGTGTGCCCGACCGGCGATCGTGGCGATCACGTCGTCGGCCTCGTAGCCCGGCACCTTCAGGTTCTGGTAGCCGAACGCCTCCACGAGCGGGTGCAGGTGCGGCCACTGCTCGGAGAGCAGATCGGGCCGCTCGCGCCGCCCGGCCTTGTACTCGTCGTACGACACCTCGCGCCCCGACATGCCCGCGTCCCAGACCACGAGCGTCGGCTTCACGCCGTGGTCCGTGAGCAGCTTCACGAGCATCGAGGCGAAGCCGAAGATCGCGTTCGTAGGCTGTCCCTTCGAGGTCGCGATCGACTCCGGCAGCGCGAAGAACGCGCGGTAGACGAGGCTGTTCCCGTCGATCAGGAACAGCTCGCGTGGGGTCTCGGCGGCCACGCCTCAACCCTATCGACGGGCGCGGGCGGCGCCGGGTCCCGGCGCCGCCCGCATGCCGGTGTCAGCGCCTGAATCCGAGCTCGAGCCGCCGGGCCGCGCTGCCCCTCGCGCTCGCGGCCGTTGCCTCCTCCACCGGGTCCACCGTCCAGTCGGGGTGGCCCGGCATCGCCGGCGTCGTCTCGCCGTACAGCCAGTCGCGCAGGAACCCGGTCAGGTGGCGGTGCGACACCTTGCTCGCGAGGGCAATGAAGTCCTCGGTGCCGCGGGACTCGCCCGCGTTCCGCTGGACCCACTCGCGCTCTATCTCGCGGAACGTCCGGTCGCCCACGACCTGCCGCAGCGCGTAGAGCACGAGGGCGCCGCCCGTGTAGACGTTGTCGCTGAACAACCCGAACAGGTCGTTGTGCGTCGGCAGGGCGACCGGTCCGAAGTCGTGCCGCAGCTGGTCGCCGTTGGCGTAGGCGGCGCGCATGAACGCCTCGAAGTCCTCGCCGAAGAACTCCGCCGCGTACTCGTTCTCGTACCAGCTGGCGTGGCCCTCGTTGAGCCACACGTCGCTCCAGGTCTCAGGCGCCACGCTGTCGCCGAACCACTGGTGGGCCAGCTCGTGGACCATCACCGGCTCGTAGCCCGCCGGTGTGCGCGGCGGCTCGAACAGGAACGTGGGGTGCAGCGAGAGCGTCTGCGTCTCGAGCGCGTAGAAGAACTGCTGGTCCGCGGCGAGCACCCCGTAGCTGTCGAACGGGTAGCGGCCGACCTTGCTCTCCATCCACGCGAGATGGTCGGGCGTGCGCGCCAGGGCCGGCTCGTCGGCGGCGGCATGCGACGACGCGACCGCGTCGCGCAGTTGCACGCCGTGCTGCCGCCCGCGCTGGATCACGTCGAGGGCGCCGACCGCCAGCTGGAGCAGCTCCGACGCCATCGGTTGCCGCTGCAGGAACGTCGAGACCGTGCGACCGCCGCGGGTGCGGCTCCACAGCTTCACGCCGTTCGAGATGGCGGTGGTGCCCTCCGGCACGTCCATCCGGACCGTGTAGCTCGCCTTGTCGGCAGGATGGTCGTTCACCGGGTAGATCGAGTGCGAGAGGTTCGGCTGGCCGGCCGTGACCGAGCCGTCCCGGGTGGCGAACCACCCGAACGGGAACGGGTCGCTCGGATCGGGCGTGTAGCTGTGCGACGTGAACGTCACCCGGACCACGAACCGACTGTTGTCGCGCAGGGCCCGGTCCGGGGTGATGACGAGCTCGTCTCGGACGCGGCTGAAGTCGGCGCTGGCGCCGTTCACCCGCACGGACGCGACGGAGTCGCCGGAGAAGTCGAGGTCGAACCGCGACAGAGACTTGGTGGCCCGCGCCAGCATCGTCACGTGCCCGTTCACGGTCTGCGCGGGCTCGGACGTCGGGTAGGTCACGTCGAGGTCGTAGTGCAGGGCGTCATAGCCCCCGTTGCCGAGCTCCGGGAAGAGCCGGTCGCCGATCCCGGCGGCGCCGGGCGTGGGATGTGAGTGGCGAGCCTCGGCCGGCCCCGCCAGCAGCAGCGCGGCCACCAGCGGAAGCGGCAAGAGCCTCCTTGCGAATGTGGATTCCATGAGCCGGACCTACCCAATTTCGGCTGCTCGTATGATCTGCCCCACTCGCGCCATGGCCACCACGTCCGCACAGTTCTCGCTCACGCTGCTCATGGAGCTGCCGCATCGCCCGACCGGCGTGCTCGGGCGGGTCACCGCTGCGATCACGCGGGCCGGCGGCGCGATCGTGGCCGTGGACACCGTCGAGGCGCGCGGCGACGGCACGCTGCGCGAGATCACGGTCGAGTGCTCTGGCATAGAGCACCGCGGCGAGGTCATCTCGGCGGTCCAGGCGGTGCGCGTGGCGCGCGTCGTCGAGATCACCGACCGCACCTTCGAGGTGCACCGCCGCGGCAAGATCCACACCGGCCTCAACATGCCGGTCAAGACCCGCGACGATCTCTCGATGGCCTACACCCCGGGCGTGGCCCGCGTCTGCAGCGCGATCGCCGAGAACCGCCAGAAGGCGTTCAAGTACACGATCAAGGCGAACACGGTCGCGGTCGTCTCCGACGGCACGGCCGTGCTCGGCCTCGGCGACATCGGCCCCGAGGCCGCCATGCCGGTGATGGAGGGCAAGTCGATGCTCTTCAAGGAGTTCGCCGACGTGGACGCGTTCCCGATCTGCCTGTCCACCAAGGACGTGGACGAGATCGTCGAGACCGTCATCCGGATCTCCCCCACGTTCGGCGGCATCAACCTCGAGGACATCTCGTCGCCGCGCTGCTTCGAGATCGAGCAGCGGCTGCAGGCCACGCTCGACATCCCGGTCTTCCACGACGACCAGCACGGCACCGCGATCGTCACGCTCGCCGCGCTGATCAACGCGTGCCGCCTGACCGGCCGCCGTATGGAGGACCTCCAGGTCTGCATGGTCGGCGCCGGCGCCGCGGGCGTGGCGGTGGCGAAGATCCTGATGGGCTCGGGCGTGACCTCGATCGTCGCCTGCGACCGCTTCGGGGCGATCCACGCCGGCCGCGACGACTACGAGGCCGGCTCGATGAACTCGCCCAAGCGCTGGCTCGCCGAGAACACGAACAACGGTCGCCGCGACGGCTCCCCGCGCGACGTGATCGAGGGCACCGACCTTTTCATCGGCCTCTCCGGCCCCGGCATCATCGACGCCAAGGACCTCGAGAAGATGAACAAGGACCCGTTCGTCTTCGCGATGGCGAACCCCAATCCCGAGGTGCGCCCGGAGGAGGCCGAGCCGTACGTGCGTGTGATGGCCACCGGCCGCTCCGACTACCCGAACCAGATCAACAACGTGCTGGCGTTCCCGGGGGTGTTCCGCGGGGCGCTCGACATGCGCGCGACGGCGATCACGGAGGAGATGAAGCTGGCCGCGGCGCGCGGGATCGCGAGCGTCGTGTCCGACGACGAGCTGGCCGAGGAGTACATCATCCCGAGCGTGTTCAACCGCGACGTGGGCCGCGCCGTCGCGGCCGCGGTGGCGGAGGAGGCAGAGCGCACCGGGGCCGCGCGGGCCGCCGGCGCCGGCGAGCTCGAGCAGCCCACCGTCGAGCGCGCCGCGCTCGGATAGCCCCGTGCGGGTCGCGGTCACGGGCGCCACGGGACTTCTCGGGCGCGCCGTGGCACGTGAGCTCGCAGGGCGCGGGGACGAGGTGACGGCGCTGTCGCGGGACGCCGCGCGGGCGCGGGGGGCGTTCCCAGACGAGTCCGCGGAGCTAGCCGAGTGGCCGGAGCCCAAGTCCGCGGCGCCTCCGCTCGACGCGCTGCGCGGGCGGGACGCCGTCGTGAACCTGCTCGGCGAGCCGATCGCCCAGCGCTGGACGGACCGGGCGAAGCGGGAGATCCGCGAGTCGCGCGTGCTCCCCACCCGCAACCTCGTGGACGCGCTCTCGCGGCTCGACGCGCCGGAGCGGCCGCGCGTGCTCGTGTCCGCCTCCGGCGCCAACTGGTACGCGCCGCGCGGTGACGAGCGCGTGGACGAGTCGGGCGCGCCCGGCACGGACTTCCTCGCCGCGGTCACCGCCGGCTGGGAACAGGAGGCCCTGAAGGCGGAGGCGCTCGGGATGCGGGTCGCGGTCCACCGCACCGGGATGGTGCTGTCGGAGTCGGGCGGCGCGCTCGCGAGGATGCTGCTCCCGTTCAAGCTCGGGGTCGGCGGCCCGGTGGCGGGCGGGCGCCAGTACGTGCCCTGGGTGCACGTCGACGACGTCGCCGGGGCGATCGCCTTCTGCATCGACACCGACGGCGCGCGCGGACCCGTGAACCTGACCGCGCCTGAGCCGGTCACGAACCGCGAGCTCTCGAAGGCGCTCGGGCGCGTGCTGCGGCGGCCGGCGGTCGTGCCCGTGCCCGCGGCGGCGCTGCGGCTGCTCTACGGCGAGATGGCCATGCTCGTCACCGAGGGCGCCCGCGTGGTCCCCGGTCGCCTGACCGCGCTCGGCTACGAGTTCCGCCGGCCGCAGCTCGAGGACGCGCTTCGCGAGGCGACCGGGCACTCGGGATGATCGGGGGACCCGGGCGAGCTCAGTCCCGCTCGCCCTCGCGGGCGGCGTGCTGCTCGGCGCGCAGCTCGGCGACCGTCTTGCCGCCGCTGCCGACCGGGCCCTGGAGCTTCCAGCGAGAGTCGGCCCGCGCCGGCCAGATGAGCCAGACGATCACACCGACGAAGGTGAGCAGCAGCCCGAAGGCGAGCCCGAGCTTCTCGCCGTAGCCCTTGCGCGCCGAGAGGTACGACGCCACGATCGCCGAGCCGAGCCACAGGTACGTGAGCCACAGCGCCTTCGCCCCGATGACGGCGAGCACGGTCATCCGCCGAGATACGCCTTCTGGACGTCGGGGTTGGTGCGGAGGGCCTCGGAGGCGTCCTCGAGCGCGACGTGGCCGGTCTCGAGCACGTAGCCGCGCTTCGAGACCTCCAGGGCGTAGTTCGCGTTCTGCTCGACCAGCAGGATCGTCGTGCCCTGGCGGTTGATCTCGGCGATCGTCTCGTAGATCCGCTCCACGAGGATCGGCGCGATCCCCATGGACGGCTCGTCGAGCAGCAGCAGCTTCGGGTTCGCCATCAGCGCGCGCCCGATCGCCAGCATCTGCTGCTCGCCGCCGGACATCGTCCCGCCCTTCTGGCGCTCGCGCTCCTTCAGCCGCGGGAAGAGCGAGAAGACCCGGTCCATGTCCTTGCTGATCCCGTCGCGGTCCTTGCGCAGGTAGGCGCCGAGCTCGAGGTTCTCGCGGACCGTCATGCGCGGGAACACGTGGCGGCCCTCGGGCGACTGGGAGATCCCCATCTGCACGATCTCCTGCGGCGGCACCTCACCGATCTCCGTGCCGTCGAACCTGATCGAGCCCTCGCGCGGCGGGGTCATCCCCGAGATCGATCGCAGCGTGGTGGACTTGCCCGCCCCGTTCGAGCCGATCAGCGTCACGACCTCGCCCTCGTCCACGGTCAGCGAAACGCCCTTCAGCGCCTCGATGTTCCCGTAGAAGGTGTGAATGCTCTGGATCTCGAGCAGGCTCATTCGCGTATCTCCTCGGACGCGCGCTTGCCGAGGTACGCCTCGATCACGCGGTCGTTCGCGCGCACCTGCTCGGGCCGCCCCTCGGCGATCTTCTGGCCGTGGTCGAGCACCGTGATGCGCTCGGATACGCCCATCACCACGTGCATGTCGTGCTCGATCAGCAGGATCGTCAAGCCCCGCTCGTCGCGGAGCTTGCGCATGAAGGCGGTCAGGTCGGCCGACTCCTGGGGGTTCATGCCGGCGGTCGGCTCGTCGAGGAGGAGCAGCTTCGGATCCGATGCGAGCGCCCGCGCGATCTCGAGCCGGCGTTGGTCGCCGTACGAGAGATTGACCGACATCTGGTCGAAGTGGCGCTCGTGGATGCCCACGTACGCGAGCGTGTCGCGCGCCTTCTGCTCGACCGCCTTCTCCTCCTTGTTCACCCAGGGCGCGTGGAAGATCGAGCCGAACAGACCCGCCCGCATCCGCGCGTGCTGGGCGACCATCACGTTCTCGAGCGCGGTCATGGTCCCGAACAGGCGGATGTTCTGGAACGTGCGCGCGATCCCGTCCTTCATGATCAGGTCAGGCCGGCGGTTGGTGATGTTGCGGCCGGCGAACGAGATGCGCCCGATCGTGGGCTTGTACAGGCCCGTGAGCATGTTGAAGAAGGTCGTCTTCCCGGCGCCGTTGGGGCCGATGATCGAGACGATCGAGCGCTCCGGGATGAAGAAGGAGACGTCCTCCACCGCGACCAGGCCGCCGAAGACCTTGCTCACGTGCTCGGCGTTCAGGAGCGCCCCGTCCGCGGTCGCCGGCGGCTCGGCCCTCGTCGCAACCGGATGGCCCGGCTCGCTCATGCGCGCGCCTCGAAGAGGGCCTCGTCGGCGGGACCGGCGGCGGCGCCGAGGCCGGCGGTGTCACCCGTGCCCACGCCCTCCGTGAGCTCGATCTTACGTCTTCGCTCGGGTATCAGGCCCTCGGGCCGCAGCACCATCATGATCACGAGCAGGAAGCCGAAGATCCCGAACGACAGCTCGGTCAGGTCGAAGTCGAGGCCCACCTTGGACGGGTAGCTGTTGAACACGTCCGGGATCAGCCGGTTGTTGATCAGCGACAGCACGATGGCGCCGAGCATCACGCCCTCGATCGAGCCGAGCCCGCCGAGGATCACCATGGCCAGCACGAAGATCGAGAACGCGAACTGGAACTGGTCGGCGTTCACCGTGTTCAGGTACGACGCGAGGTACGCGCCGGAGATGCCGCCGAACGCCGCCCCGGTTCCGTAGGCCATCAGCTTCGTCTTGACCAGCGGGACGCCCATGGACGTGGCCGCGACCTCGTCCTCCCGGAGCGCGATCCAGGCTCGGCCGAGCCGCGAGTCGCGCAGCCTGTAGTTCACGAACAGCGCGATGAACACGAGCGCGAGGGCGACGAAGTACCACGGACGCAGCTCGAGCGCGGTGAACGGGTCCAGACCCGGCAGGTCCAGCTTGTCGACCGGTGTGATCCCCTGTCTTCCGGCCGTGAGGTGCGCGTCCGCGCCGAAGACGGAGTCGAGCGCGCCTCCGATCAGCGGTATGTCGCCGAGCTTGATCTCGTCGCCGTTGATCGTGATGCGCCCGATGATCTCGCCGAATGCGAGCGTGACGATCGCGATGTAGTCGCCGCGCAATCGCAGCGTCGGCAGGCCGATGAGGACCCCGGCGATGGTGGTGATGATCACCGCGGCGACCAGCACCAGCAGGAAGTTCATGTGGATGCCGGGCAGGGTCGTGAACTGATCGGCGACCAGGATGTGCGCGCCCTCGCCGCCCTTGCCGGCGTTCGCGAAGAAGCCGGACATGAACCAGCCGGCGGTCAGCGAGCCGAGGGCGAAGAAGGCGACGTACCCGAGGTCGAGCAGGCCGGCGAAGCCGACGATGATGTTGAGCCCGAGCGCGAAGACGGCGTAGGCGAGGGCCAGCGTCGCGTCGTCGATCAGCCCTCCGCCCGACTCCGTCGTGTAGGGCAGGATGATCGCCCAGAGCGCTAACGCCGCGACGGTGGCGCGGCCGACCCACACGTTGCGATGCAGGATCGTCCGCACGGCGATGATCGCCCAGAGGAGGAGCGCCATGCCGAGGTTCAGCTCGATCTGGTCCGCCAGCCAGAGGGTGGCCGGCAGCGCTATCAGCAGCGCTATCAGCGTGCGCGTCTCCGTGCCCAGGCGGCCCGCGAGCTCGCTCATCCGGCCTCTCGAGTCTCCTCGCCCAGGAGCCCCTGCGGGCGGAACACCATGATCACGATCAGATAGACGAACACGATCGCCGGCGTCCACTCACCGCCGATCCTGTTGTCGGAGATCTGCTGGATGATGCCGATGATGAAGCCGCCGAGCACGGCGCCCTGGAGGTTGCCGATGCCGCCCATCACCGCCGCCGTGAACGCCACCAGGCCCGCCTGGAAGCCCTGGAAGTACCAGATGGTCGTCTGGTAGAGCGCGTAGATGAGGCCGGCGGCGCCCGCCATGATGCCGCCGAGCAGGAAGGTCAGCGAGATCGTCGTGTCGACGTTGATGCCCATGAGGCGCGCGGCCTCCGGGTCCTGCGCCGTGGCGCGCATGGCGCGCCCGAGCCGGCTCTGGTTGATGAACGTCGTCAGCAGCAGCACCAGCGGGATCGTCGCTGCGACGGCGAGCACGTCGCCGCGCGAGATCGACACGCCGCCGATGTGGAAGAGCTCCTTCTGCGCGTTGATCAGGTCGGGGATCCCCTCGGGGGAGCCGCCTATCCACAGGATCCCGACGTTCTGAAGGATGAAGGAGAAGCCGACCGCCGTGATCAGCGGCGCTAACTTGGGCGCGCTGCGTAACGGCCGGTAGGCGACGCGCTCGATCATCACGTTGAGCGAGCCGCTCGCAAGCATCGCCAGCACAAGCGTCAGCAGCAGCCCGAGGACCAGCCCGGCCGTGCCGGTGGACTGGGTCAGCCCGAGCGTGCCGAACAGCCCCGCCGAGGTGAGCGAGCCGATCATGAACACCTCGCCGTGGGCGAAGTTGATCAGCTCGATGATTCCGTAGACCAGCGTGTATCCGAGGGCGACGAGCGCCCAGATGGCGCCGTTCGAGAGCCCGTCGACGACATTGTTGCCGAGCCGGGCGAGGCTTCCGTCCTGGCTCAGGTCCTGGATCCCGTAGACGACGGGGAGGACGAGGAGTAGGGCTATGAGCCCGTATTTCTGGAGCCAGCCGCGCAGGACATCGAGCGGACTCGCTCGCAACGGCACCCGGGCTGCTTCAGTACTCGCCTCCAAAGTCCCCCTCTCGCGACTTGCGCGGATTCAATCAGAGACGGGGGGCGGACCGAAAGGCCCGCCCCCCG
The DNA here is from genome assembly GCA_036407035.1 of Thermoleophilaceae bacterium. Classification (GTDB taxonomy): domain Bacteria; phylum Actinomycetota; class Thermoleophilia; order Solirubrobacterales; family Thermoleophilaceae; genus JACVRW01. Next base: position 33,948 of record DASXAA010000064.1, read on the forward strand.
TTCCGACTCAGAGCGTCTCGATCAGCCCTGCGCCTTGATCGTCTCGTCGAACTGGAGCGCTCCGTCCTTGATGGAGTACACCCCGTAGTCCGTGAGGGTCGTGTCGCCGTTCTCGTCGATGTCGTAGGTACCGAGCACCGACTGGCGGCCCTTCGTCGCGAACAGCGCGTCGATCATCTTCTGACGATCGCTGCAGTCCGCCTTGAGCTTCTCGCACGTGTCCAGGACGAGGCTCATCGCCTCGTAGCCGTAGATCGCGTACGGATCCGGGTTCTTCTCGCCGTACTTCGCGGTGAAGTCGTCGAAGAACTTCTGGCCCTCGGGCGGGTACTGATCCGGCGACAGGGTGGCCACGGTGACCTTCACCCGGCTGCCCACGTCGCTCGGGATGCCGCCGCTCTTCGGATCGGAGAAGCCGGACTCGGCAACGCCGTCCGGGCCGTAGAGCTTGGCGTCCGGCAGCGCCGCGGCGATGTCCTTGTACAGCTGGACCGCGCCGTTGGCGGTGATGCCTGAGAACACGAAGCAGTCCGCGCCCTCACCCTTGATCTTGGCCGCCTGGGAGCGGAAGTTCGGCGCCTTCGGGTCGATGCCCTCGTCGCTCGAGATGGTCAGGCCCTGCTCCTTCGCAGACCCCTCGATGTTCCGCGCCAGGCCTGCGCCGTAGACCTCCTTGTCGTTCAGGATCGCCACCTTGGTGCAGCCATCCTTCTTCATGAGCGTCGCCAGCGCGGCGCCCTGGATGGTGTCCTTGGGGACGATGCGGAGGTAGTGCCGCTTGCCCGTCGGGTAGTACTTGTCGGGCTCGCCCTTGTCGGCGCCGGGCTCGTCCGTGGTGAGGCCCACGGCGGTGTTCGCCGGGCTCACCTGGGCAATCGGCACCTCGTTCAGGATCGGGATCGAGATCGCGCTCGCGCCCGAGTTGAACTCGCCGATGTAGGCGACCGCCTTGTCGTCCTGCGCAACCTTGCGCGCGTTCGCCGAGGTGGCCTCGGGCGTCCACGTGCCGGCCTGAGCGGTGGAGTCGTCAAGCGACGTGTACTTGATCGTGTAGCCGCCCGCCTTGCCGTTGTGCTGCTCGAGCGCCAGCTTCGCGCCGTTCACCAGCGCCGTGGTCTGCGCGCGGGAGGCGCCCTGAAGCGGGAGGCTGGAATAGATGTCCAGCGTTCCGCCCGACTCTCCGCCTCCACCTCCGCCTCCCCCGCCGCCGTTGTCGTCGTCGTCGCCGCCGCACGCAGCGACGCCCAACGCGAATACAGCGAACAAGCAGCTGAGCAGTGCCAGCCAACGTACTCGCAAAATGTCCCTCCTAGAAGATTGCTCCAACCTGCGCGGTGATCCTAGACACTGGCGCGGGCGGTCGGCAATTGCTTGGCCAAACCTCCATCTGCGCTTAACGCGGGGAAAATGAGCCGCCGGGCGCTCAGCCGGTCATGCCGGTGAACCTGAAGCTCCCGTCCACCAGCCTCCAGGTCGCGAAGCGCTCGGTGTCCACGTCGCCGGTCGCGCGGATCCCGTACCGGCCTATGACGGAGTCGCGCGTGCGGGCGGAGAGAGCGGCCTCGACCACCGCGTGGCGATCCGGTGCGCCCGCCGCGACCGCGTCGAGCACGATCCGCATCGCCTCGTACCCGTACAGGGCCTGCGGCCGGGCGACGTCACGGCCGTCCTGGCGCGCGATCGAGCGCAGCAGCCGCCTCCCCTTGGGCGGCATCTCCGATGCGGGCGGCACGGGGCCAAATGCCTCCGTGAAGCCCGGCGCGGCCGGGATCGGGAGGTCCGGGTCGCGCGCCAGCAGGCCGCCCGTCACGTATGCGGGCACGGCGGGCATGCGGCGGTCGATCTCCGCCAGGAGCGGTCCGGTGCCCCTGTCGGCGATGCCCGCGTAGACGATCGTGTCGGGCGAGGACTCGGCGAGCTTTCGGACCAGGTCGGGCACGCTCTCGACCTTGCCGTCGAACTCCTCGGCGCCCACGGGCTCCGGACCGTCCCGGCGCCCGCGGGCGGCCAGCTCGCCGGCCAGCTCGCGCCCGTAGATGTGGGCGTCGTAGACGATCGCCATGCGCCGTGCGCCCGCGTCGCGGGCGCGCTCGAGGATCGTCTCCGCCTGGAGCAGGTCGTTCGGGACGAGCCGCAGGAAGGTGTGCTCGCCGGTCGGGTAGTAGCGGTCGGGCCCGGCGCGCGGGCGCCCGGGAGTGGTGCGGGTGAGGCTCGTCAGGGTGTCCCCCGGGGACACCTGGAGGATGCCGGCGTCGTTCGTGATCGGCAGGGACACGGCGCTCGCGCCGTAGTCCAGATCGCCGAGGTAGGCGATCGTCTTCGGGTCGTCGGCGGCCCGCTTCGCGTTCGCGCTCACGATGCCGGGCTCCCATACGCGGTCCCCGCCCTGAGTCGAGTCGAGCTGCACGAGCCGCACGCGGAACCCGCCCGCGCGCCCGCCGGCGTCGGCCAGCGCGCGGCGCTCGCCGGCGGCGACCGACCTCGCCACCGGCGCGGACGCGCCCTCGTGCGGCAGGCTCGAGTAGACGGTGAGCACGTTCCCGCGGACGCGGGTGTCCTCGTCCGACCCCCCGCGTCCGAGGCAGCCGGCGAGGGCGATCGCGCAGAGGAGGAGTGGGGACAGCCTGCGTGCCAAGGGGGGCATTTTGACGAGGCCCGGGTATCGTGCCGACCGTGCGCATCGGGGTGCTGACCGGCGGGGGCGACTGCCCGGGACTGAACGCGGTCATCCGCGCGATCGTCCGCAAGGGAATCGACGGTCACGGGCACGCGATCGTCGGTTTCAGGGACGGCTGGCGCGGCGCGATCGAGAACCGGTTCGACGAGCTCACGATCGACTCGACGCGCGGCATCCTCCCGCGGGGCGGCACGATCCTCGGGAGCTCGCGCACGAACCCGTTCAAGCGCGACGACGGGCCGTCGCGGATCGCCGAGAACAGGCGCACGCTGAACCTGGACGGCCTGATCGCGATCGGCGGCGAGGACACGCTCGGCGCCGCGCAGCGGCTGCACGCGGAGCACGACATGCCGGTGCTGGGCGTGCCGAAGACGATCGACAACGACCTCGGCGGCACCGACATGACGTTCGGGTTCGACACCGCCGTGCAGATCGCCACCGACGCGATCGACCGCCTCCACACGACGGCCGAGAGCCACAACCGCGTGATGATCGTCGAGGTGATGGGCCGCCACGCCGGCTGGATCGCGCTGCACTCGGGGCTGGCCGGCGGCGCCGACGTGATCCTGATCCCCGAGCGGCCGTTCGACATCGAGGAGGTGTGCCGCCTGATCCAGCGCCGGCACGCCCGCGGCCGCTACTTCTCGATCGTCGTCGCCGCCGAGGGCGCCACCCCCAAGGAGGGGACGATGGAGACGGTCACGGCCGGCAAGGACGAGTTCGGCCACGAGCGGCTCGGCGGCATCGGGCAGCGGCTCGAGCAGGAGATCGAGGCGCGCACCGGGTTCGAGTCGCGCGCGACCGTGCTCGGCCACATCCAGCGCGGCGGCACTCCCACCGCCTTCGACCGCGTGCTGGCAACCCGCCTCGGCATCGCCGCCATCGAGGGCGCCAACGAGGAGCGCTGGGGGATGATGCCCGCGCTGCGCGGGACGAGGATCGAGCTGCTGCCGCTGGCCGAGGCGGTGGCCGAGCTGCACACCGTGCCGGCCGACGAGTACGAGGCCGCGGCGACGTTCTTCGGCTAGGTCGGGCCTTCCGTGGAAGAGGTGCTCTCGCGGCCGAGCGTCTGGTCGAAGTAGGGCTTGGCGATGTGTGCCGCCGCGGCGACCACCACCGCGGCGACGGTCAGGAGAAAGGCGTCGAACGACTTGACGCCGAACGCCCACGCCGTGATCCACCAGACCAATCCGACGGTGAGCGTGACCAGGATCGCCACGGCTACGGCTCCTTGCGCTCCGAGATCGTGCGCCGCAGCTTCGTGACCGCGTTGAACGCGCCCTTCATCGCGCGCTCGGTGCCGGAGTCGAGCGGCGGCAGCATCCCGACCTGGCGTGCGAACGAGGCGCCGTCGTAGTAGGCGGTGTTGCTCGTGATCTTGCCGTCCTCGACCTCGAGCACGTCGAGGCCGCGTACCTCCACGCGGCGGCCGGTGGGGTCGATGCCCTGGAACGGGCCGCCCGTGAAGTCGCCGGCCATGCGCCATTCGACGGCAGCGACGCGGTCGTCGGACACGACGCGGTGAACGGTGGTCTCGAGGTTCGGGACGGCCGCGAAGAGGTCCGCGAAGAACGCCTTGATCTCGGCCGGGCCGCGGAGCACGCCGACCGGGACCACGTCCTCGACGACGTCCGTGCTCAGGTGCTCGGCCATCGCCTCGACGTCCCGCTTCGCGAGCGCGTCGAAGTAGCTGCGCGCGTGCTCCTCGACCGCCTTGCGCTTGCTGATCCGCTTCTTGGGCTTGGCCGCAGCGGCTTCCTCTGCGGCCTGCTCCTCGCCCTGCGTGTCCGTCTCGGCCATCGTGGCGGCCACACTACCACCGGGGCTGGCCGGGGTCGGCCGTAGCCGCGCTACGGCGCCAGCGCCTCCGCCAGCTCCGCCACCAGGCCGCCGACCGCGCCCGCCCCGCCCTCCGCGGCCGCTCTCACCACGCGGCTTCCCACGATCACCCCGTCGGCGATCTCCGACACGGTTCGGGCCTGCTCGCCGGTCGAGATCCCGAATCCGACCGCGACCGGCAGGTCCGTGGCCGAGCGCACTCGCGCGACCGTTGCCGCCACCGCGGGCGCGACCTCGTCGCGCTCGCCCGTCACGCCCGTCAGCGCGACCGTGTAGACGAACCCGCGGGCCTGGGCGCCGATCTCCGCGACCCGCTCCTCGGTCGTCGTCGGCGCGACCAGCGGCACGAGCGCGAGGCCCTCGGCGTCGAGCGCGGCACGCACGTCGCCGGCCTCGTCGGTCGGCAGGTCCGGCACGATCACACCGGCGGCGCCCGCCGCCGCGGCTCGCAGCGCGAAGGCCTCCGCGCCCGCCGCCATCACCACGTTCGCATAGACCATCAACACCACCGGCACGCGCTCCGCGATCCGCTCGCACACGCGCAGCACCCCGTGTGGCGTGGCCCCGCCGGCCAGCGCCGCCGTGCCGGCCGCGTGGATCACCGGACCGTCCGCCAGCGGGTCGGAGAACGGGATGCCGAGCTCGATCAGGTCCGCGCCCGCCGCCGCGGCCGCCTCGCCCGCCGCGGCCGACTCGTCGAGGTCCGGGAAGCCCCCCATCAGGTATGGCATGAGCGCCGCCCGCTTGCCGTGCGAGGCGAACGCGCTCGCGATGCGGTCGCCGGCGCCGCGCGCGCTTGCGACCCCGCCCGTCACTGAGCGAGCACCTCCGCCAGATCCTTGTCACCGCGGCCCGAGAGCGTCACCACCGTCACACCCGGCTCGCGGTTCGCCAGCACCCACGCGATCGCGTGCGACGGCTCCAGCGCAGGGACGATCCCCTCGAGCTCCGCCACGCGCCGGAACGCCGCCACCGCTGCCCCGTCCTCCACCGCCACGTAGCGGACGCGCCCGCTGTCGCGCAGCCAGGCGTGCTCGGGGCCGACGCCCGGGTAGTCGAGCCCGGCCGAGATCGAGTGCGCCTCCAGGATCTGGCCCTCCTCGTCCTGGAGCACCGCCGACATCGCCCCGTGGAGAACGCCGCGCGCGCCCGTCGTGAGCGGCGCCGAGTGGCGCATCGTGCCGAGCCCCTCGCCCGCCGCCTCCACGCCGATCAGCTCCACCCCGGAGTCGGACACGAACGGGACGAAGGTGCCGATCGCGTTCGACCCTCCGCCCACGCACGCCACCACGCGGTCGGGCAGCCGGCCCGCCGCCTCGAGCAGCTGGGCGCGCGCCTCGTCGCCGATCACCCGCTGCAGGTCGCGCACGAGCGACGGGAACGGCGCCGGCCCGACGGCCGAGCCGATCACGTAGTGGGTCGTCTCGACGTTCGTCACCCAGTCGCGGATCGCCGCCGAGACCGCCTCCTTCAGCGTCCGGGCGCCGACCTCCACGGGCCTGACCTCCGCGCCCAGCAGGTGCATCCGCTCCACGTTCGGGCGCTGGCGGCGCATGTCCTCGGTCCCCATGTACACGACGCACTCGAGCCCGAGCAGGGCGCACGCCGTCGCCGCCGCCACGCCGTGCTGGCCCGCGCCGGTCTCGGCGATCACGCGCGGCTTGCCCATGCGGCGGGTCAGGAGCGCCTGCCCGATCGCGTTGTTGACCTTGTGCGCGCCGGTGTGGAGCAGGTCCTCGCGCTTCAGGTAGAGATCGCAGCCGGCGGCCTCGGACAGCCGGCGCGCCCGGTACAGCGGCGACGGCCGGCCGACGTAGTCGCGCAGGAGCGAGCCGAGCTCCTCCGTGAAGGCCGGGTCGGAGCGCGCCTCCACCCACTCGCGCTCGAGCTCGTCCAGGGCCGGGATCAGCGTCTCCGGCACGTAGCGGCCGCCGTAGGGGCCGAATCGGCGCTCGACGGGTGTGGCGCTCATGCCGCCGGCGACTCGGCCGGGGCCCCCGCGGCCTCGACGGCGCGGAAGAAGGCGGTCAGCTTGGCCGGGTCCTTGCGCCCGGGCGAGACCTCGGTGCCGCTCGCCGTGTCGACCGCGAAGGGCCGCGCCACCCGGATCGCCGCGCCGACGTTCTCCGCCGTCAAGCCGCCCGAGAGCACCACCGGCGGCTCCGAGGGGTGCGCGCGCACGAGCTCCCAGTCGAAGCTCTCGCCGGTCCCGCCCGGGCTGCGCGGCGAGTAGGCGTCGAGCAGGTGATAGTCCGTGTGGAAGGGCCTGAGCGCGCGGACGTCGGCGGCGCCGTGCACGCGGGCGGCCTTCATCACCTTGCAGCCGGTGCGGCGCGCGGCCTCGCGGCAGTAGGCGGGGCCCTCGTCGCCGTGCAGCTGGAGCATCGTCAGGCCGACGCGGTCGGCGGTCAGGGCGACCTCGTCCAGCGTCGCGTTCACGAACACGCCTACGAGCTCCAGCCGCCGCCGCAGCTCGGCCGCGATGCCCTCCGCCGCCTCGACCGGGCAGCGGCGGGGGCTGCCGGGCCAGAAGATCATCCCGATCGCCCACGCGCCGAGGTCGGCGGCGTGCCGCGCGTCCCCGGGGTCGGTGAGACCGCAGATCTTGACCCGTGCCACCCGCCCAATGCTAAGGGGGGTGGGAAGCTCCTACGGCAGCGGCAGCAGGCCGCCGTCGCCCTGCGACTGGTCCGCCGGGGCCTGGTTCGGGCGGTTGCCGAGCTTCACCGTCGCGGTCTTCCTGTCGCCGCCGCGGTAGTACTCGATCTTCACCGTGTCGCCAGGCTTGTGGTCCCCGATCGCCGCCGCGACGTCCTCCGGTGACCTCACCGACTTGCCGTCGACCTTCACGATCACGTCGCCGCCGATCGTGAGGCCGTCGGAGGTCTGCGTGCGGCCGCCGCGCAGGCCGGCCTTCGCGGCCGGGCTGCCGCCCGTCACGTCCTGGACCATGGCGCCGCTGTCCACCGGCAGGTTGAGGTCCTGGGCCAGCTGCTTGGTCACCGGCGCCATCGTCACGCCGAGGTAGGCGCGCTGGACCTGCCCGCCCTTCTCGAGCTGCGGCAGGAGCCTCTTCGCGGTGTTGATCGGGATGGCGAAGCCGATGCCGACCGAGCCCTGGCCGCCGCCCGTCGCGATCTGCGAGTTGATGCCGATCACGCGCCCCTGGTCGTCCAGGAGCGGGCCGCCCGAGTTGCCCGGGTTGATCGACGCGTCGGTCTGGATCACGTTGCGGATCGGGAACCCGTTGGGCGCGTCGATCTGGCGCTGCTTCGCCGACACGATCCCGGTCGTCACCGTGCGCGTGAACCCGAAGGGGTTGCCGATCGCCACCACCGCGTCGCCGACCTCCGTCTTGGACGAGTCGCCGAGCGGCAGCGGGGTGACGCTCTTCAGCTTGTCCGGGTCGACCTTCAGCACCGCCAGGTCGCTCGAGGTGTCGCGGCCCTTCACCTCGGCCGGGATCGAGTCGCCGCCGTTCTGCTCGAGGCGGATGCTGACCGACTGGGCGCCCTCCACCACGTGCGCGTTGGTGAGGATCGTGCCGTCCCGGTCCACTACGAACCCGGAGCCCGTGGCCGTCCCCTGCTGGGGCGTGCCGAAGATCGAGTCGCCCTCGCTGACGCCGCGGGACTCGACGAACACGACGCCCCGGCCCTCCTGCTTGTAGATGTCGGCGACCGTCCGCCCCTCGGCCGACCCGGTCTCGCCGCCCCCTGAGGTCGCGACGCTGTTCGTCAGCGGCGCCTGCTCCTTGACGACCTTGGTGTCGCCCGTGTCGATCACTCCGGTGGATATGAGCACCGATCCGATCACGAGCACGACGAGCCCGCCTAGCACGCCTGCGAGCACGTTCGATTGGGCGGAGCGCTGTTTGGGAGAGGCGATCGGGTTCATGCCCCTCGTTGTATCGGCGCAACCTTAGAGTGGCCTAAACCGGCCGCGGACCCCCCGGCGGGATGGCCAGGAGCCCCAGCAGCCGCGCTCGCAGGCCGCCGCCGGCGCTCAGCTCGCGGCGCACCGCGCGGCGCTCCTCGCCGCCCGGCGCGCTCGGCGTGCGCGGGTCGTAGCGGTTCGCGCGCAGCCCGGCGGCGTACCTCGCCGAGGCGGGCCCTGCCGCGCGGCCGAGCCGCCGCTCGAGCGCGAGCAGCGTGGTCGCCGCGGGCACGTCCCAGCCCAGCTTCTCGAGCGCCGCCCGCAGCTCCGCCAGCTGCGCGTCGGCGAGCTCGCTCGTGCCGAGCCCGCGCCGCCTGCGCACGCGGCCCGCGAACAAGAGGCCGGCCGCGACGAACGCGAGCAGCCCGACCACGATCAGCGGCACGACCCAGCCGGGCAGGCCGCCGCCGGAGCCCCCGCCGCCGCCGGTGTCGGTGCCGCGCTCCGACAGCGCGCTCCCGCTGGGGCCGCCCTTCACCTCGCCGGCGTCGAGCCGGGCCGCGCTCGTGGACCCGATGCCCGTGGACTGGGACTCGGCCGGCGCCGCCGTGGGCGTCGGGTCGAAGGGCACCCAGCCGATGCCGGTGAAGTACACCTCGACCCACGAGTGGGCGTCGAGGTCGCGCACGCGGTACTCCTCCGTGTCCTTGTTGTACGAGCCCGGCGAGAAGCCCGCGGCCACGCGCGCCGGCACGCCGGACATCCTCAGCATCAGCGCCATGGCGCCGGAGAACTGCTGGCAGTAGCCGGCCTTGTCCTGGAACAGGAACGCCTCGAGCGGGTAGTCGTGGCTCGGCACCCGCTCCTGGTAGATGAGGTTGTCCTGCAGGTAGTTCTCGATCCCCTTGACCACGTCGTAGGACGTGTCGGCGTTCGCGGTGATGCGCTGCGTCTCCGCGTACATGCGCGCGTACGGCGACTGCTCGAGCGCCCGCGCGGCAAGCCGCTGGGTGTCCGGGTCGGACGGCGTGTCGCGCAGCGGGACGAGGATCCGGCGGCGGTTCTCGATCGCCGCCGAGCGGGCGGCGTCGCCCTGGAGTCCGGTGCCGCTGATCGCGCTCTCGCCCGGGTTCGGCAGCCTGATCTCCGTGTACGTGAGGTACCCGCCGTCGTAGCCCGCCGGGGCGTCCCGCATCTGGTCGGCGCTCGGGTCCGGCGCGTAGGAGTGGGCCGTGTAGACGTCGCCCTTCTCGAGCGGCTCGGCGATGACGGTCGTGCCGTCGGAGCTCGGCCTGAACGCGCGCACGCCGTCGACCTTGTACGTGATGCCGGCGCCCAGCACGAAGTTCGTCGACAGCGAGCGGACCGTGAACCGCACGCTCACGTCCCACTTCGGGTTGAACTCGCCGTAGCTCCACTTCCGCCCCGCGGGGACGTCGCGCCCCGGGATCTCCGCTCCGGCCTCGATGTTGGCGGTCGCGTTCGTGCGCACCCAGCGGAAGCCGTCGAAGGAGTCGAGGGTCTCGGCCTTCCAGTAGTGCGGCTCCTCCGACTTCACGTTCAGCAGCGTCGTCCCCTCGCGCGGCCAGTCGAGCGGGCCGTACTCGTGCGTCCAGTTGAAGCGGATCGACTTCCCCGGGCCGAAGATGTTCCAGGCGCCGTAGTCCCACCAGGCCTTGCCGTTGTCGAGGCCGGCGGCGAGCGGGAGGGCGCAGATGCCCACGCCGACGACCGCGGCGGCCGCCACCCCCGCCTCCTTGCCGCGCAGCCGCGGCAGCCACAGCCAGGCCGCAACCAGCACCAGCAGCGCCAGGCCGCGGAGGAGCGGCCTGCCGGGGTCGTGCTCGGTCACCGCCGTGCCGTAGAGGAGCAGCAGCACGATCAGCGCCGCGCCCCGGAACACCGCCGCCGAGCGGCGCGCCGGGAAGAAGCCGAGCGTCGCCGCAATGGCAAGCAGGAAGGGCGTGCCGAGCAGGATCGTCAGGCGGATCCACTCCTCGGCGCCGTCGTACGGCCAGTCAACGTTCTGGATGCCCGCGAGCCCGCGGTCGAGCCCCTCCCACAGCTCCGGCCAGTGCCCCGGGGCGAAGAGCCGCACGGGCAGCCCCGCCATCGCCAGCCCGACGAGCAGGGTCAGGAGCCCCGCCAGCAGCGCCAGCGCAACGACGAGCGCGCGGTGCACGGGCAGCCGCCCGGTCAGCGCCACGAGGGCGCCGCCCGCGGTGGCCACCGCGACGACGCCGAACGTCCGGCCCACCGGCGCGTCCGTGACGAAGCGGGCCCAGTGGAGGGCGCCGAAGAGCGCGAGCGCGGCGAAGCACGCCAGCCGCAGCGGCAGCGACTCGCCGGCGGTGGCCGCCCTCGGCGCGGCGAGCGGACGCCCCTCACTTTCCAGCGCCGGGCCGACCGGCACCGGCCGCGCGACCAGGCCGCTCATGCCGCCCTCCGTCCAACGACCCGGCCGGCGCGCTCGATCACCTGGCCGGTGCAGCCGGCGACCGTGAACCTGGCCCGGTGGCCGGGCAGCGGCGAGGGTGAGACGACGAAGCGAGCGGCGGCCGGCAGGCGGTCGAGCGCCCGCGGCGCGCGCCGCAGGTCCGCGCCCGTCACCCAGAGGACGGAGCCCGCCCGCGGTGCGAGCACGCCCGCCTGGGCGGGGGTGCCCGACTGCACGACCGCGAGCCGCGCATGGATCGCCGGCCAGGCGCCCATGTCGTGGGTCAGCTCGATCGCGCGCCGCTCGCCCGGCAGCAGGATCGCGCACGCCGTCTCGCGGGCGAGGTAGACGCACAGCGAGGCCGCGGCGCGCACGGCCATGTCGAGCGCCTCCTCGCTCGCCGGCGATGCCGCGTCGAGGACCAGGAGCGGCGACGAGTCGAGGTCGGCGACCAACCGCCGCTCCATGATCTCGCCGGTCCGCGCGACCGTCGGCCAGTGGATCCGCGACGCCGGCGCGCCCTCCCGGTAGGGCCGCAGCCCGTCGATCTCGAGCTCGGCCGCGGCGGCGTCGATGCGCCGTCCGATGATGCCCGGGTCGCCCCCGCCTCCGCCGTCGATGCCGGAGCCGCCGCCGTCCCCGCGCGGCGACCGCACCGGCTCGATCCGCGGCAGCACGAGCACCTCCTCGCCGCCGCCGCCCTGCACCTCGCGCACGCGGAGGTGCAGCGGGTCGCGGATCACGAGCAGGCCAGGCTCGAGCACGCGCCGTCCCCGGCGCGAGAAGCGCACGTTGATGCGCACCCGCCGGGACCAGCGCCCGGCGATCGGGACCGGCCAGCCGAGCAGCGGCTCGAACAGCTCGCCGCCGGGCGGGGGCAGCACCCCCGCCTTCAGCTCCACCCGCAGCGGGTAGGCCTCCTCCTCGACCACCGTCGGGGGCCCCGGCCGCCTGCTGAGCCGGGCGCCGCGAGCGGCCAGCTCAACCCACACGACCGCCCCGACCGCGATGAACACGAGCGCCACGCCGGGCAGGTAGAGCGACGCGGTGTCGAACGTCGCGCCGGCCAGGCACAGCGCCACTCCGAGCAGGACGGTGGCGATCGCCTTGGCCACGCCGCGGTCCTAGAGCGCCGGGACCCGCTCGAGCGCGTCGCGTACGACGGCCGCGCGGTCGTCGCCCGCCGCGTCCGGCGCCAGCAGGAGGCGGTGGGTCAGGACCGTGTGCGCCAGGGCCTGCACGTCGTCGGGCAGCGCGTGGTCCCGGCCGTCGAGCGCCGCCAGCGCCTTGGCCGCCCTGAACAGCATCAGCCCGGCCCGCGGGCTGGCGCCGAGCTCCACGCGCGGGTCGGCGCGCGTGGCGTCGAGCACGCCGACGATGTAGCGTCGCAGCGCCTCGCTGCCGTGGCCCGCCGCGGCGGCGGTCTGCGCGGCCAGGATCTCACCCACGTCGGCGACCGATTCGAGGTCGAGCACGCGGTCGTGCTCGGCGTGCTGGGCGAGCATGTCGGTCTCCTGCTCGGTGCTCGGATAGCCGAGCGACACGCGCACCATGAAGCGGTCGAGCTGCGCCTCCGGCAGCGGGTAGGTGCCCTCGTACTCGATCGGGTTCTGGGTGGCGAGCACGAGGAACGGCCGCGCCAGCTCGTGCGTGTACTTGTCGACCGTGACGTGCCGCTCCTGCATGCACTCGAGCAGCCCCGACTGGGTCTTGGGCGAGGCGCGGTTGACCTCGTCCACCAGCACCACGTTCGCGAACACCGGCCCGGGCCTGAACTCGAACCGGTTCTCGCGCTGGTTGAAGACGTTCGTGCCGACCACGTCCGCGGGCAGCAGGTCGGCCGTGCACTGGATGCGCGCGTACTCGGCGTCGATCGACCGCGCCAGCGCCCGCGCGAGCGCCGTCTTGCCGACGCCCGGGTAGTCCTCGATCAGCACGTGGCCCTCGGCGATCAGGGCGACGATCACGTCGCGCAGAGCCGAGTCCGGCGCCTTGACCGCCCGCGACACGTTCTGCCGCAGCCGCGCGCCGAGCTCCGCTACTGCCGCAGGGTCGAGTTCAGGGGCAGTCGCCATGTCGCTCCATGGTAGGGATACGAGGAAAGCTGTCCAACGGTTCCCGCCGCTCCGGCTATGCCTGGGTCGGCTCTTCGGACCGCGTCAGCTCGCGAACCGCCGCCTCGGGGTCGGGCGCGCGCATCAGCGCCTCGCCGATCAGCACCGCGTCCACGCCCGCGTGCTCCAGGTCCTCGATCTGCTCGCGCGTGTAGATCCCGGACTCGGAGACCACCACCTTGCCGGCCGGGACGTCGGCCAGCAGGTCGTAGGTGCGCTGGAGGTCGACGCTGAAGTCCTCGAGGTCGCGGTTGTTGATGCCGATCACGTCGGCGTCCACCGCTAGCGCGCGCTCGAGCTCCTCGTCGTTCGAGACCTCCACGATCGCGTCGAGGTCGAGCTCCCAGGCGAGGTCGGCGAGCGTCCCGAGCTCGTCCTCGCCGACCGCCCCGACCACCAGCAGCACCGCGTCGGCGCCGGCGGCCTTGGCCTCGTAGAGCTGGTACGGGTCGACCGTGAAGTCCTTGCGCAGCAGCGGCAGCTCCGTGGTTCCGCGCGCCTCCTCGAGGTCCGCGAGCGAGCCCCCGAAGTGGGCCTCCTCGGTCAGCACCGACACGGCCGCGGCGCCGCCGCGCTCGTAGGCGCGCACGATGTCGGCGCAGCCGGCCCCCTCGCGGATCGCCCCGGCCGACGGCGAGCGGCGCTTGTGCTCCGCGATCACGGAGGTCCCGGGCCGGGCCAGCGCCTCGGCGAAGGGCCTGCCCTCGCGCTCGGCGCTCACCTGCCGCTCCAGCTCGGCCAGCGGGCGCTCGCGCTTGCGCCGCTCGAGCGCGTCGCGCGTGGCGCCGACCAGGTCCTCCAGGCGCGGCGGCGTCACGCCGGGCTCCCCGTCAGCTCGCGCGTCCGCTCCACGAACCGCTCCAGCACCTCGCGGCCGGCCCCGGAGTCGATCGCCTCCTCCGCGCGGCGCACGCCCTCCTCGATCGAGGCGGCCTCGCCGCCCACGTAGATCGCGGCGCCGCCGTTCAGCACGGCGAGCGAGCGCTCCGGACCGGTCGCGCCCGAGAGCACGCGCCGGACGACCTCCGCGTTCTGGTCCGGCGTCCCCGCCCCCACGGCGCCGTCCGCCACGGGCTCGATTCCGAGCTTCTCGGGGGCCACGTCGTAGCTGTCGAGTTTCCCGTCCCTCAACTCCACGACGCTGGTTGTCCCCGAGACTGAGAACTCGTCGAGGCCATCCGCGCTCGACACTACCAGGGCGCTCTCCGTGCCGAGCTCTCCCAGCGCCGCCGCGATCGTCTCGAGGTAGCGGCCGTCGGCCACGCCGATCACCTGCCGCGTGGCGCCGGCCGGGTTGGTCAGCGGGCCGAGGAAGTTGAAGACCGTGCGCACCGCGAGCTCCTTGCGCACCGGGATCACATGCCTCATCGCCATGTGGTGCCGGGGGGCGAACATGAAGCCGAATCCGATCGACTCGATGCAGTAGGCGACCGCCTCCGGATGGAGGTCGATCGAGGCGCCCAGCGCCTCCAGCACGTCGGCCGAGCCGCACTGGCTCGTGGCCGAGCGGTTCCCGTGCTTTGCCACGCGGCAGCCGGCCCCGGCCGCGATCAGCGCGGCGGTCGTCGAGACGTTGAACGTCGGCCGCCCCCCGCCCGTCCCGGCGGTGTCCACGAGGCCGGTCGCGCCCACGTCCACCCGCAGGGCGAGCTCGCGCATCGTGCGGGCGAGCCCGGCGATCTCGTGCACGGTCTCGCCCTTCGTCCGCAGCGCGATCAGGAACGCGGCCGCCTGCGCCTCCGAGGCCTCGCCGCCCATGATCGCGTGGAGCACGCGGCCGGCCTCGTCCGCGGACAGGTCCTCGCCGCCCGCCACGCGGTCGATCGCCTCGGTGAGGATCGGGTTCGGCACCGCCGTCAGCTCGCCCGCGACGCGTCCAGGAAGTTCCGCAGCAGCGCCCTGCCGTCTGCGGTCAGCACCGACTCGGGGTGGAACTGCACGCCCTCGGCCGGCAGCTCGCGGTGACGGATGCCCATGATCACGTCGCCCGAGCCGGCGGAGCGCTCGAGGCAGTCGGGCAGGTCCGGGTGCACGACCAGCGAGTGGTAGCGGCCGGCCACGAGCGGGGATTCGAGGCCCGCGAAGATCGTCCTGCCGTCGTGCTCCACGGCGGCGGTCTTGCCGTGCACCGGCTCGCCGCGCACCACCCGCCCGCCGAAGGCGGCCGCCATCGCCTGGTGGCCGAGGCACACGCCGAGCACCGGGATGCCCGCCTCCGCGAAGCGCCGGATCGCCTCCACCGACACGCCGGCCTCCGCCGGTGTGCACGGCCCGGGCGACACGATCAGCCGATCGGGCGCCCGCGCCAGCAGCTCGTCGACCGATTCGCTGTCGTTGCGGACCACGTCCGGGTCCTCGCCCAGCTCGCCCAGGTACTGGACGAGGTTGTAGGTGAAGGAGTCGTAGTTGTCGAGGACGAGCGTCGCCATGGTCTACGCCCAGTCGGATTGCCCGCACGCCAGGCGGATCGCCTCGAACACCGCCCCCGCCTTCGCCTCGGTCTCGCGCACCTCGTAGTCGGCCTCCGAGTCGGCCACGATGCCGCCGCCCGCCTGCACGTGCACGCGCCCGTCCCTGACGAGCGCCGAGCGGATGTAGATGCACGTGTCGAGCTCGCCCGTGTAGGAGAGGTAGCCGACCGCCCCGCCGTAGGCGCCGCGCTTGACCGGCTCGAGCTCGTCGATGATCTGCATCGCCCGTATCTTCGGCGCGCCCGACAGCGTGCCGGCCGGCAGCGACGCCCGCAGGGCGTCCATCGGGGTCACGTCCTCCCGCAGCCGCCCCGACACCGCCGACACGATGTGCATCACGTGCGAGTAGGTCTCGATCGCCATCAGCTCGTCCACGTGCACGCTGCCGTACTCGCACACGCGCCCGAGGTCGTTGCGGCCCAGGTCGACCAGCATCACGTGCTCGGCGCGCTCCTTCTCGTCCGCGAGCAGCTCGCGGCCGCGCTCGAGGTCCGCCTCGGTCGAGCCCGCGCGCGGCCGGGTGCCGGCGATCGGCCGCTGCTCCACGCGGCGCCCGGACACCTTCACGAGCGACTCCGGCGACGCCCCGGCGATCTCGAAGTCCTCGAAGTCGAGGAAGTACATGTACGGGCTCGGGTTGACCGCCCGCAGGCCACGGTAGATCGAGAAGGCGTCGACGGGGCAGTCGGCGCTCCAGCGCTGCGACGGCACCACCTGGTAGACGTCGCCGGCGCGGATGTACTCCTTGGCGTGCTCGACCGCCGCGGCGTAGCCGTCCGAGCCGATGTTCGACTCGAACTCGGGCGGGTCGCGCCGCTCGGCGCGCACGGCGGGGACCGGCCCGCGCAGGCGCTCGCGCACCTCCGCGATCGCGGCAGCCGCCTCGGCGTCTGAGCGGTCGAGGTCCTCCTCCGCGAACACGTTGGCGAGCACCGTCACCTCGTGGCGGAGGTGGTCGAACGCGAGCAGGAGGTCGGTGACCATCAGCGCCAGGTCGGGCACGCCTACCGCGTCGGGGTTCGGCTCGCCGACGGTCGGCTCCGCGCTGCGCACGAGGTCGTAGCCGAACAGCCCGACGGCGCCGCCCGCGAACGGCGGCAGGCCCTCGAGCGGCGCGATCCTGTAGCGGCCGAGCTCGTCGGCCACGGCGCCGTAGGGGTCGGGGTGGTCGCCGAGGTTCAGGCGCACGACCGCGCGCGGGCGGAACCCGAGAAACGACCAGCGCCCCACCCGCCGGCCCTGCTCGGCGGACTCGAGCAGGAACGACGGGCCGCCGCCGCGCAGCTTCAGGTATGCCGACACGGGCGTCTCGCAGTCGGCGATGAACGTGTGCCGGAGCGGCACGAGCGTGTGCTCGCGCGCCAGCTCGCGGACCTCGTCGAGGCTCGGC
The DNA here is from genome assembly GCA_036407035.1 of Thermoleophilaceae bacterium. Classification (GTDB taxonomy): domain Bacteria; phylum Actinomycetota; class Thermoleophilia; order Solirubrobacterales; family Thermoleophilaceae; genus JACVRW01. The sequence continues at coordinate 50,752 of DASXAA010000064.1, forward strand.
GAGAGCTCGAGCCCGCCGGTCTCAGCGGCGACGGCCATTCAGCACCTCGTAGGCGTCCGCCAGCTCGAGCCCGCGCGAGGCGAGCAGCACGGCCAGGTGGTAGAGCACGTCGGCGGCCTCCTCGGCCACGCGCTCATCGGCCTCGTCGCGCGCCGCCCTCGCCACCTCCTCTGCCTCCTCGCGCACCTTCGCGCCGATGCGCGGCGGGTCCGCGAGCAGTTCGGCCGTGTAGCTGCCCTCGGGGCGCTCGTCGCGGCGCGCGGCGATCGTGCGCTCGAGCGCGGGCAGGGCCTCCTCGGGCTCGGGCGCCATCTCGCCGCGATGGAAGCAGGTGCGCTCGCCCGTGTGGCAGGCGGGGCCGGCCGGCTCGACGAGCGCGAGCAGCGCGTCGGCGTCGCAGTCGTACCGGAGCGCCTTGACGCGCTGGACGTTGCCGGACGTCTCGCCCTTGTGCCACAGCTCGCCGCGGGAGCGGCTCCAGAACCAGGTCTCCCCCGTCTCGCGCGTGCGCCTGAGCGCCTCCTCGTCCATGTACGCGAGCGTGAGCACCTCGCCGGTGCGGGAGTCCTGCACGATGCAGGGCACGAGACCGTCCTTGAACTGCAGGTCCATCGCAGCATTATTCCTCCGCGGGGCCTCCGGCCCCGCGTCTTGAGATTGTCCGGCCCATCCAGGGCCGGTGACCGGGCGCGCTTTGCGCGCCCTCACCGTGCCGTCCCGAGGGGCAGCTTCAGGAACTCGTACACGCACCCGATCTCGTCGAAGCCGAGGCGCCGGTAGAGCTCCTGCGGCCAGTCGCCGGCGTCGGTCAGGAGGAAGGTGAGGTCGCAGCCGGCCGCCGTCGCCGCGTCTGCCGCGCCCAGCACGGCGGCGCGTGCCAGCCCGCGCCCGCGCTGGGCCGCGAGCGTGCCGACCTCGTCGATCTGCGCGACGCTCGCGTTCGTGTAGAGCCGGCACGAGGAGGCCGGCCTGTCGGCGGGGGCCACGAAGTCGCGCGCCGCCAGGGCGCGCGTGTAGCGGGCGTCCATCGCCGCGAGCTGCTCGATCGCCAGCTCCTGCCACCCGAAGGGCTGCTCGCGCCGGAACGTCGCGAGCGCGTCGCGCGCCGTCTCCGGATCGGCCTCGGCGGCCAGGCCCGGGTCGGCCGGCCGGTCCGGGCCGCGTTGCCTCACCATCACGAGCAGCCGGAACACGTTCCACCCCCGGCGCGCCAGCGCGGGCGCGAGCCGCGCCCCCACCTCCTGCTCGTGCACGACGAGCTTGCGGTGACCGAGCCCGCCCTGGGTCGTCTCCGCCTCGGCGACGAGGTCCTCCACCTGCGCCTGCGGGTCCTCGACCCTGAGCGCGTTCAGCGCCCACACGAGCGGCAGCGCCTCGGTCACGAGCGCCGTGCCGTGCGGGGTCGGCCGCATCTCGTCGCAGACGCGGTCCTCGGCGGCGCGCAGGAAGTCCCTGACCCGGTCGATCGCGATCATTCGATCCCCAGCCGGTCGAGCAGCCCCTCGTCGCGGCGCCAGCCGCGTCGCACGCGCACGTGGAGGTCGAGGTGCACCGGCCGACCCAGCATCGCGGTCATCTCCCCGCGGGCGGCGGTGCCGATCTGCTTGATCATCGCGCCGCCCTTGCCGACGAGGATGCCCTTCTGCGACTCCGTCTCCGCCCACACGCGCGCGCGGACGATCAGCGAGCCGTCGGGGCGCTCCTCCAGCTCGTCGATCTCGACCTCCACAGCGTGAGGCACCTCCTCGCGCGTGCGCGCCAGCACCTGCTCGCGCACGAGCTCCGCGAGGCGCACGTCGTCGGAGAGGTCGGTGCTGTCCTCGGGCGGGTAGAGGAACGGCCCCTCGGGGAGCAGCGAGACCACGTGCTCGACCAGCTCGGGCACGCCGGCGCCCGTGCGGGCGCTGATCGGGAAGAGCTCGCCGTCCACGCCCAGCTCCGCGGCGCCCGACAGCGCGGCCGCGGTCCGCGTGCGGTCGAGCGCGTCGACCTTGTTCACCGCCGTCACGGCCGGCAAGCCTACGTTCGACACGGCCCGCGCGATGAAGCGGTCGCCCGGACCGATCCGCTCGGCGCCGTTGACCACGAACAGGGCGACGTCCGAGTCGGCCAGCGCGCGCTCGACGCTGCGCTGCATGCGCTCGGTGAGAGCGTCGCGCGGGCGCTGCACGCCGGGCAGGTCCACGAGCACGAGCTGCCAGTCGTCGCCGGTCGCGATGCCGCGGATCTCGCGCCGCGTGGTCTGCGGCTTGTCGGACACGATCGCCACCTTGTCGCCCACCACCCGGTTCACGAGCGTGGACTTGCCGGCGTTGGGCCTGCCGGCCACGGCGACGAATCCGGCGCGGGTCACAGCCCTTCCATTATTTGCCGCTGCAGCGCGAGCATCTCGCCGTCGTCGGTCTCGTGGTCGTAGCCGCAGAGGTGGAGCACACCGTGGACCACGGCCTCGCTCAGGTCCTCGGTGTGCTCGGGACAGATCACGACGTCGCCGAGCTCGCGCGGCCCGACCGCCGGGCCGGTCTCGTCCACCGGGAAGGAGAGCACGTCGGTGGGGGCGTCCGTGCCGCGGTGGTCGCGGTTCAGGTCGCGGATGCGGGACTCGTCAACGAGCGCGAGCGCCAGGTGGCCGCCGTCCACCCCCGCCGCAGCGAGCGCCGCGAGCGCGGGTCTGCGAAGCCCCTCGGGGGCGTCGATGAGGTCGAGCTCGATCAGGCCTGCCGTGTGCGGGCAGCCCGCAGGTCGGGCGCCTGCTTCTCCGCGTACTCGTTGTAGGCGGCCACGATCCGCTGGACGAGCTTGTGGCGCACCACGTCCTCGCTGCCAAAGCGAACGAACTCGATGCCCTCGACCTCGCTGAGGATCTCGCCGATGATCACGAGGCCCGAGTTCTGGTCCTTCGGCAGATCGATCTGCGTGATGTCCCCGGTGACGACCATCTTCGAGTTGAAGCCGAGCCGGGTGAGGAACATCTTCATCTGCTCCGGGCTCGTGTTCTGGGCCTCGTCGAGGATGATGAAGGAGTCGTTCAGGGTGTTGTGCGTGACCAGGAAGTCGTCCGTCACGTAGAGCGAGTCCGCCGCCGCCACCTGGATGCAGACCGTCTCCGCCTCGCCGGCGGGCTCGATCGAGTCGACGTACCGCATCGGGCGCCCGCCGCCGTGCTCCCGGTACGCGTCGCGCTTGCGGCCGAGCCGGAACGGCTGCAGGCCGGCGGGGAGCCGGATGTCGAGGACATGCGTGTCGTGCCGGTGATACACCGCCCGGCCCCGCGCGCGCCCGGGCAGCCGGCCGGCGGCAACCCGCGTGCGGCGGTATGCGACGCCTCCCAGCGAGCGGACCAGGAAGACGACGTCGTCCGCAAGCCGGGACGAGCTCGTCGAGTACTGGACGCGGCAGCTGCGGCCGCGCTGCGTCACCGGTCCACCGTCGGTGTCCAGCAGCCCCTGCAGGACGGAGAGTCGCACCTCGGGAGCGTTGTACAGGTACTCGTCGGGGACGAACTTGCTGTTCGACCGCGTGCCGGCGAGATCGAGTTCGCGCAGCGCGACGGTCACGGGGTTCGAGACGATTACACCGCCGCGGTGGCCGTGCTCGTTGCGGAGCACGTAGTCGACCGCGTTCTTTCGCTTGAGCGCAATGCCGGGCAAGGCCTCTTCGAGCGCCTCGGCCAGTTCCGGGTCGGTGGTCGTGAAGCTCGGGGTCGTCGCCGTCGTCAGGCAGCCGTCCCCCAGCAGGAGCCCGAGCGCGTACGGCTCGATCGGGAGCTGCTGCGGCTCGAGCTCGACGGGTGCGCTGATCAGCGGCAGCTCGAAGCGATGCTGATGGTGGCGACGCAGCCTGCCGACCATCTCGCGCGTTTCGACCACACGGCCGGCCTTGCCGTGCTTGCGGTCGTCCGGCGTCGTCACCGCCCAGAGGTGCTCGCCGCAGCAGACGGTCTCGGCGCCGTCCTGGGCGCGCAGCCGGAAGACCTCCTTGCGCCCCTGCGGGTACACGCCCAGCACGGGCGTCGGCCGGCCGTCGGCGCCGGTGACGAGGTCACCCACCCGCAGCGACCCGATCGGCCTGAACCCGCCCGGCGTGAGCACCCGGCGGTCGAGGGGCTGCGCCCGCCCACGCATGAACGCCAGCGGCGCCACCTCGATCACCCCGCGCTCCAGGTGCTGGTTCACCTTCTCCGGCTCCAGCATGTCGTAGAGGGCGTCGAACAGCGGGCGCAGGTACGGGTCCACCTTCGCCATCACGTCGCCGGGCAGGAATCCGAGCCGCTCGCCGGCCTCCACCGCCGGGCGCGTCAGCACGATTCGGTTCACCTCGCGGCGCGCCAGCGCCGCCACCGCCATCGCCACCGCCAGGAACGACTTGCCGGTGCCGGCCGGTCCGATCCCGACGGTGATGGTCGCGCGGCGGATCGCGTCCACGTAGCGCTTCTGGTTCACGGTCTTCGGCGCGACGCGCAGGTTGCGGTGTCGCCAGACGACGTCCTCGAGGATCCGGCTCGGGCTCTCGTGCCGGTCGAGCGCGCTCGCGATCGCCTCGATCGTGCCCGGGGCGATGTCGTGGCCCTGGCGGACCAGGTCGCTCAGCTCGCGCACGACCGTGCGGCCCATCGCCACCGCCTCGTCGTCGCCGTCGAGCGTGAGCACGTTGCCGCGCAGGAACACGTCGCAGTCGAGGTGCTCCTCGAGGGTCTTCACGACCAGGTCCCCCGGGCCGGCCAGCTCGGCCGCGACGTCGTTCGGGAGCTCGAGCTGGGTGCGCACTAGTGGATGGTCGGTTCGCGGTCGGCGTGCCCGCGGGGGGCCGCCAGACCAAGCTGGGCAAGGACGCAGGGCGAAGCCAATGTCAAAGCCATTGGCGAGCCCGAGGACGCAGATCCAGCGAAGGTATGGCGGGTCATCCGTGGGTGCGCGGACCGCGGACCGGCCATCCTCAGGTCAGCTTCTCCCTGACCAGGGCGCTCACGCGCTTGCCGTCGGCGCGGCCCTTGACCTTCGGCATGACCGCCGCCATCACCTTGCCCATCTCCTTCGGCGAGGTGGCGCCGGACTCCGCCACCGCGTCGCCCACGATGGCGTCGAGCTCCTCGTCCGAGAGCTGCTCCGGCATGTAGGACGTGATGATCTCCGCCTCGCGCTCCTCCGCGTCCGCGAGGTCCTGGCGGCCGCCGTCGCGGTAGGCCTCGGCGGCCTCGAGCCGCCGCTTGCGCTCGCGCTGGAGCACCTCCACGTCCTCGCCGCCGTTCTCCTTGGCCGCCTTCTGCAGCTCGTTGGCGATCAGCCGCAGCGCGTGCACGCGCTCCTTCTCGCCGGCCTTGAGGGCGACGGTCACGTCCTGCTGGACCTGCTCGAGCAGAGTCATCCGCCTCAAGTGTAGGGCTGGACGCCGAGCGCTTCGGTTGCGAAAGGGCGGCTCCCGATCGGACTTAGCTAAGCTAAGTCCATGAAGCAGGTCAACGTGCACGAGGCGAAGACGCATCTCTCGCGCCTTCTCGAGGAGGTGGAGAACGGCGACGAGATCGTGATCGCGCGCGCGGGCAAGCCCGTCGCCAAGCTCGTTCCGCACGCCGCGACCGAGCCTCGCCGCCCGGGCGGCGCGGAGGGACAGATCTGGATCGCCGACGACTTCGACGAGCTCGACGAGCAGATCGCGCGCGACTTCGGTCTGCTCGAGTGAGGCTGCTCCTCGACACGCACGTGCTGCTCTGGTGGCGGCTGCAGGAACCGCTCGCGCCCCCCGCCGCCGATGCGATCGCCGACCCCCGCAACGACGTCTTCGTCAGTGCCGCCAGCATCTGGGAGGCCGAGATCAAGGCCGCGGCGGGAAAGCTCAGGCTCGGCGTCGACCTGGTCGAGCAGGTGAGCGACGCCCGCTTCCGAGGGCTGCCGATCGAGCTTCAGCACGGCGTCGCCGCCGCGCGGCTGCCACCGCACCATCGCGACCCGTTCGACCGCATGCTGATCGCCCAGGCGAAGGCCGAGGGACTCACGCTCGTGTCTCGCGATCCGGTGTTCGGCGCCTACGGGATCCCCCTGCTGGCGGCGTAGCCCGCCGCGGTCAGGGCACGATCGCGACCACGCGCGCCGGCGCCGCGCTCCCGCCCACGATCCTCAGCGGGAAGCACGCCACCCGGAACCCGGTCGGCGGCAGCCGGTCCAGGTTCACGAGCCGCTCGATCTGCGAGTACGGCAGGTCGCACTGGTGGGCGGCCCAGAACACGCCGGGCTCGTCGCGCTCGATCGCCTCCTGCGCCTGCATGTAGAGCGGGCGGTCCCAGCCCCAGGCGTCGATCCCCATCACGCGCACGCCGCGCTCGAACAACCAGCGGGTGGCGGCGGCGGTAACGCCGGGGCCGAGCGCCATGTAGGCGGGCTCGCCGTAGTGCGCGTCGCGCCCGGTGCGCACGAGCACGATGTCGAGCTCCTTGAGCTCGTGTCCGATCCGCTCGAGCTCGCCCTCCACGTCCGCCACGTCCACCGCCTCGCCGTCCGCCTTGGCGGTCATGTCGAGCACGACGCCGTCCGAGAAGAACCACTCGAGCGGCAGCTCGTCGATCGTCTCGGCGCGCTCGCCGCGAATGGTCGAGTTGTAGTGCCAGGGGGCGTCCACGTGGGTCGAGTTGTGGGTGCCGAAGCGGGTGAACGTCTCGGTCGCCCAGCCCTCGCCGTCGCGCAGCAGGCGCGTCGGCACCCCGAGCAGCGACTCGATGTCGACGGCGCCCCTGGCGTGGTCCACGAACTCGATGTCGGTCCGCAAGAGCTCGGGCAACTCACTCGGGCTGGGCGAGATCGGTGCGGACAAGTCGACCAGCGGCACGCCGCGATCCTAGACTGGCAGCCTCCCGTGAGCGAGGGGACGCTCATCTTCGTGGCCGGAGCGCTGCTCGCTCTCGGCATCGCTGCGTCACTCGTGGCCGGCCGGCTACGGGTGCCCGGCCTCGTGCTGTTCCTCGCGCTCGGGATGGCGATCGGCTCCGACGGCCTCGGCTGGCTCGACTTCGGCCACACCGACGCGGACAAGGAGCTCGCCCGCACCATCGGCGTCATCGCCCTCGGCCTGATCCTGTTCGAGGGCGGCCTCGCGGCCGGCTGGGAGGAGATCCGGCCGGTCGTGTGGCCGAGCGCCACGCTCGCGGTCGCGGGGACCATCCTGACCGCGGTGGTGGTCGGCCTCGCCGGCGCGTGGCTGCTCGACCTCGAGACCGTCCACGGCCTCCTGCTCGGGTCGATCGTCGCGGCGACGGACGGCGCCGCTGTGTTCTCGATCCTGCGCGGGTCGAGCATCAAGCGGCGCGTGGCGCGCGTGCTCGAGGCCGAGTCCGGGATGAACGACCCGATCGCGGTCGTGCTGGTGCTCGGGTTCATCGACACGATCACCGAGCCCGACTTCGGCGCGCTCGACATGATCGGCAGGGGCGTGCTGGAGCTGTCGATCGGCGCCGCGTCCGGCATCCTCGTCGGGCTCGGGGCGGCGGAGGCCTTCCGCCGCGTCCGCTTCGGCACGACCGGCCTGTACCCCGTCGGCTCGATCGCCGCGGCGGCCCTCTCGTTCGGCCTCGCCGACGTGCTCCACGGCTCCGGCTTCATCGCCGCCTACCTCACCGGGCTGATACTCGGCAGCGCGCAGATCCCCGCGCGGCGCACGATCGCCGACTTCCACGACGGGCTCGCGTGGGTCAGCCAGATCGCGGTGTTCTTCACGCTCGGCCTGCTGGTGTTCCCGAGCCAGTTCGGCGACGTCGCCGCCGACTCCCTGCTGATCGCGGCCGTCCTGATCCTCGTCGCCCGGCCGCTGTCGACGCTCGTCTGCACGCTGCCGTTCGGGTTCTCGCTGCGCGAGGCGACGCTCGTGAACTGGGGCGGCCTGCGCGGCGCCGCCCCGATCGTGCTCGCCACGTTCCCGCTGATCGAGACCAAGTACGCGCCGGCAGGGGAGGCGCAGGACTTCTTCAACATCGTCTTCTTCGTGGTGCTCGCCTCGACGATCCTGCAGGGGGCGACGTTCGAGCGCCTCGCCGTCGCGCTCGGTCTGACGACCAAGGAGCCGGCGATCCAGCGGCCACTCGTGGAGGTGGGGACCATCCGGCGGCTCGGCGCGGAGGTGCTCGAGTTCCCGGTCGGCGACTCGGACGCGATCGCCGGCCGGCTCGTCAACGAGCTCGGCCTGCCGCGCGACGCCCTCGTCAGCGTGATCGTCCGCGGCGACCAGGCTCTCCTGCCGCGCGGCTCGACCACGATCGAGGGCGGCGACCGCCTCCACATCCTCGTGCGGCAGCCCGTGCGCGAGCAGGTGGAGGGGCTGTTCGAGCGATGGCGCGCCGGCCCGATCGGCGAGCCGGAGGAGGTCATCCTGCCGATGCACGGCCGCGCGTCGATCTTCAGCGTGCGCCCGTGGAAGGAGGAGTTCGGCGACGCCGGCGACCCGCGCGAGGTCGAGGGGATCGAGGTCGTCCGCCACCTGCGCGTGCGCCGTGGCCAACCGGGCGCGCTCGTGCAGCTCCAGGACGGCCGCTACGCGGTCACGGGCGACGGCCTCGTGGCGATCGGCGGGCCGCGGCGGCTGTTCCGCTACTGCCGCGACCGCATCCGAGCGGCCGAGGACCCCGTCTCCGTCGCGTGGTGGCAGGAGGTCGCGGGCGTGCTGTCGCAGCACGTGGCGCGCTGAGGCGCCTACGGCGCGAGCAGCAGCGCCGTCCAGCCCCGGTCGGACAGCCGCCGGCGCTCCCGCAGCGGCGCGAACGCCGCCGCCACCTCGTCCGCCTCCTCGTCCAGCAGGCCCGAGGCGATCAGCGCTCCGGGCCGCGCGTCGATCAGCGACGCCACGCGCAGCAGCAGCGGCCGCACCAGGTTCGCCGCCACCACGTCAGCGGCCGGCGCGGGCTCGGTGCGCACGTCGATCCGCTCCACGCGATCCAGCCGCACGCCGTTCGCGGCCGCGTTCGCGCGCGTGGCCTCGAGCGCGGCCGGCTCGTAGTCCGCCGCCGCCACGGGCGCGAAGCCCAGGCGCGCCGCCGCTATCGCCAGCACGCCCGAGCCGCAGCCGACGTCCGCGAAGGAGCCGCGCGCCTCCAGCCCCAGCATCAGCTCCAGGCACAGCCTCGTCGTCGGGTGGGCCCCGGTCCCGAACGCCTGCCCCGGGTCGATCACCAGGTCCTCGGCCCCCTGCCTGGACTCGGCCCACGGCGGCCTCACCCACAGCCGCTCCCCGACCAGCACCGGCCGGTGGAACTCCTTCCAGCGTTCCGCCCAGTCGTCGGGCATCTCCTCGCCGCTCACCCGCACGCGCACGCCGGCCACCTCGGCCTCGCCGCGCGGCAGCGCCGGCAGCTCGCCGGGCGCGCCGTACAGCGCGTACTCGACGAAGCCGTCGCCGTCCAGCTGCTCGACGCCGCCCGGGGCCAGCTCGAGCACCGCGGCCAGCACCTGCTCGGCCGCCTCGGCGGGCGCCCGGATCGCCAGCCGGATCAGCGGAACGCGCGCCTCAGCTTGCCCACCAGCGAGTCGTCGGCGGGCTCCGCCAGGTTCTTGTCGGTGAGCGAGTCGCGCAGCTCCTCGAGCAGCCGGCGCTGGTCGGCGCTCAGGTTGCGCGGGATCAGCACGTTCAGGACCACGCGCTGGTCGCCGCGGCGGCCGCGGCCGAGCGTGGGCATGCCACGGCCCCTCAGCGTCACGACCGTTCCGGGCTGGGTGCCGGCCTGGACGTCGATCTCCTCGTCGCCGTCGAGCGTCGGCACCACCACGGTCGTGCCGAGCGCCGCCTCCGGCGCCGGCACGTCCACCACGGTCACGAGGTCGCTGCCGTCGCGAAGGAAGCGCTCGTCCTCCGCCACCCGCACGAGCACGTAGAGGTCGCCGGGCGGCCCGCCGCGCTCGCCGGCGTGGCCGCGCCCGGTGAGCCGGATTCGCTGCTCGTCCGAGATCCCCGCAGGCACGTCGACCGTGAGTGCCTTGCGCACCGCGCGCCGGCCGGCGCCGCCGCACGCCGTGCAGGGGTCGCGCGGCACCTGGCCCTCGCCGCCGCAGACCTCGCAGAGCTGCTCGCGCACCAGCTGGCCGAACACCGTGCGCGAGACCTGCCGGACGCGGCCGGCGCCGCCGCAGTTCCTGCAGGTGTCCACGCTCGAGCCCGGCTCGGCGCGGCCGCCGTTGCAGCGCTCGCACGTCTCGACAACGTCGAACGAGACCTCCACCTGCGTCCCGCGCGCCGCCTCCTCGAGCGACACCTCCGCCTCGACCGCGATGTCGCCGCCCTGCATCCGGCCGGGGCCGCGGCCGAAGACGGAGCCGAACGGGTCGCTGCCGCCGAAGAACGCGTCGAAGATGTCGGAGAACGAGCCGAACCCGTGCGACGCGGAGGCGAACCCGCGCGAGTCGAGCCCCTCGAAGCCGAAGCGGTCGTACACGGCCCGGCGCTCGGAGTCGGAGAGGATCTCGTACGCCTCGGCCGCCTCCTTGAACTTCTCCTCGGCCTCCGGGTCGTGCCTGTTCACGTCCGGGTGCAGCTCGCGGGCGAGGCCGCGGAAGGCCTTCTTGATCTCCTGCCCGTCGGCGTCACGCGCGACGCCGAGCACCTCGTACGGGTCGCGCCTCACTCGTCGTACACCTCGGCCACGAAGCGGGACAGCTCGGACGCCGCCTGCCGCACCGCGATGATCGCCCCCGGGTAGTCCATCCGGACGGGACCGATGACCGACACGGCGCCCAGGTTGCGACGCGCGAGGCCGTAGTTGGCGGCGACGAGGCTGAGCGACCGCAGCTCGGGCGCCGGGTTCTCGCGGCCGATGCGCAGGTACACGCTCGGCTCCGAGAGCGACTGGCGCAGCACCCCGAGCAGCGCGCGCCGGTGCTCGAGCATGTCGAGCAGCGCGCCGATCTGGGACAGCTCCTGGAAGCGCTGCTCGGAGACGAGCCGGGCCGCGCCCTCCATGAAGAGGTCGTGATCGGCCGTGTCCTCGAGCTGCGTGAACGCCGGCGCGAGCGTGGCGAGGAACGCGCGCTCGCGCTCGGACAGCTCCGGCTCGCTCAGCCGGTGCATCACCGTCCGCGCGCCGACGCCGATGCCGCCGAGCGCCTCGTTCAGGTAGCTGACGGCCCAGTCGATCAGGCCGGGATCCACCGGCTCGTCGTACGAGATCACCCGCTTCGTGACGCCCCCGGTGGACGTGATCACGACGATCATCGCCACCTGGGGCTGGAGCAGCAGCACCTCCACGCGCCGGATCGTGGCCGTCTCGATCGGCGGCGCGGTGACGAGCGCCAGCAGGCTCGTGACCTGCGACAGCTGCTCCGTCGTCGCGCGCACCGCCTCGTCCACCTCGCGCCGCATGTCGGACAGCTCCACGGACCGCCGCGGCACCGGCAGCCGGCCCTCGCTCAGAACCCCGTCCACGTAGCTGCGGTAGCCGACGTCGGTCGGCACGCGCCCGGCAGAGGTGTGCGGGTGCTCGAGCAGCCCGGCCTCCTCAAGCCGCGCCAGCTCGGCCCGCACGGTGGACGGGCCCCACGGCACGTCGTCCTGCTCGGAGAGCCACTTGGAGCCCACGGGCTGGTCGAGGGCCAGATGGCCCTCCACGACCTTGCGCAGGATGAAGCTCTGCCGCTCGCTGATCTCCACGTCACCCATTCTGACCTGCCTCGTGCGCCGCCCGCGCCCGTTGCACCTCCGGGAGGTGCTCCATCGCCCACGCGCAGATGGCGACGAGCGGCTCCCTGAGCGTAGTGCCGAGCGGCGTGAGCGAGTACTCCACGTGCGGCGGGATCTGGTTCCTCACCTGCCGCTCGACGAGCCCGTCGCGCTCCATGCTGCGCAGGGTCTGGGTCAGCATCTTCTGTGACACGCCCTCGATCATCCGCATCAGCTCGCCGTGGCGCCGCGGGCCGTCGACGAGCGCGTAGACCACGAGGATCGACCACTTGTCGGCGATCCGGTCGAGCGCCTGCCTCGACTCGCAGTTCCGGTCGAGCACGTTCGGCTGTACGGGCAGTTCGCGATCCATGGCCGTTCCGGTGCCTATAGGTACCAGAAAGTGCCTACTTGTCAATCGGTGCCCAGGCACGTACGGTCGCGGCCATGCCGACGATCCACCGATACGAATCCACCACCGGCGGCGTGCCGGTGAACGCCTACCTGGTCGAGACCGCCACCGGCGTGATCGCCGTGGACGCCACGCTGACCGTGTCCGGCGGCCGCGGCCTGCGCGAGCGGATTGGCCGGCTCGGCAAGCCGCTGCGCGCCGTGCTCCTGACCCACGCCCACCCCGACCACTACGGCGGCCTCGCCGAGCTCGGCGAGGTCGAGATCGTGGCGACCGAGGGCGTGGACCGCGTGATCCGCCGCGACGACGACGTGAAGGAGGAGATCCTGCGGCCGATGTTCGGCGACGAGTGGCCGCGCGAGCGCGCGTTCCCCAACCGCACCGTCGCCGACGGCGAGACGCTCTCGTTCGACGGCGCCGAGCTGCGCGTCGTGGACCTGGGCCCGGGCGAGTCACCGCACGACAGCATGTGGGTGCTCGAGGGCGCCGGCGCGGTGTTCTGCGGCGACCAGGCCTACGGCGGCCGCATGCACTCCTACCTCGCCGACGGCTTCCACGAGCAGTGGCTCGGCCACATCGACCGCCTGACGGCCGAGCTGCCGGCGGGCACGACGCTCCACATCGGCCACGGGGAGCCCGCCCCGCTCGAGCTGCTCCAGTGGCAGCGCGGGTACATCACCCGCTTCGTGGACGCCGTCCGGGAGGCGGACTGGTCGGAGCCCGAGGCGGCCACGGCCTCCGTGACGGCCGCGATGCGGCGCCACCTGCCGAGCGAGGAGCTGGCGTTCCTGATGGAGCTGAGCGTGGCGCCGCTGGCGGCGCAGCTGGGGCTTGTCGCGGCCTAACCGCCCAGCTCCAGCTCGGCCTCGGCGTTGCGGATGATCTGGTTGCCGCCCTGCTCGGCGACGGTCTCGACCACCACGCTCCCGTCGCGCTCCTCCTTCACGCTGCCGGTCACCGTGATCTCCTGCTCGGGGAAGCCCGTGCCGCGGAACTGGACCGAGAGCCGCCTCAGCGCGCGCGGGTCGCCGCCGGCGGCGGCCGAGGCCGCCCGCGCCACCTGGGCCATGGTGTAGAGGCCGTGCAGGATGTTCCCGGGCAGGCCGACCTGCTTCGCGAACTCCGGGTCGATGTGGATCGGGTTGAAGTCGCCCGACGCGCCGGCGTAGCGGTGCGGCAGGTACTTGTCCGGCGTGACCTTGAGGTCCACCTTCACGTCCGTCATACGCCCCTCACGATGTTGGTCCAGGTGCCGCGCACGACCTCCTGGCCGTCCTGGTTGCGCGACACCGACTCGAAGACGTAGAAGCCCATCCCGCCCTTCTCGTACACGTCCTTGACGCTCGCCTCGGTCGTGATCGTGTCGCCCGCGCAGACCGGCTCGCCCCAGACGAACTCCTGGCCCCCGTGGAGCATCATCGCGAAGTTGATGCCCACCTCCGGATCGAGCACGGCCGGCCCGACCGCTCCCCTCGAGTAGACGACCGCGAACATCGGCGGCGCCGGGACGTCCCGGAAGCCGGCCGCCTTCGCCTTGTCGCGGTCGAAGTAGACCGGGTTGTCCTCGCCCACGGCGTGCGCGTACTCGCGGATCTTCTCGCGACCCACCTCGTACGAGTACGGCGGATAGGTCTTGCCCTTGGCGCTCTCGTTGACCGGCACGGCGCGGCAGAGTACAGGCATCCGCCGCTACCTCGACGTCATCCGTACCCCCGGCGCCGCCCGCTTGCTCATCCCCGCCATCGCCGCGCGCCTGCCGTACGGCATGTTCGTCCTGGCGCTGCTGCTGTTCCTGCGCGGCGAGGGCTTCGGCTACGGGGAGGCCGGACTGGTCGTGGGCGGCCAGGCGCTGGCCGTGGCGCTGACGGCGCCGCTCCTCGGCAGGCTCGTGGACCGGCTGGGCCCGACGCGCGTGCTGCTCGCCACCGCGGCCGTATCGGCACTGGCGTGGTCGGGGCTGACCGCGGCGGCACTAGGCGGTGCCGGTCTGATCCCAGTGCTCGCGCTGTCGCTGCTCGCGGGCGCGAGCAACCCGCCGGTCTCCCCCACGCTGCGCGCCCTCTGGCCGCGGCTGCTCGACCGCGAGCGCCTGGACACAGCGCTCGCCCTCGACGCCCTCCAGCTCGAGCTCTTCTTCATCGCCGGCCCGCTGCTCACGGCGGGCATCGTGCTCGTCGCCTCGCCCGCGGCCGCCGTCCTGATCGCCGCGGCCCTGCTCGTGAGCGGGGCTGCGACGTTCGCGCTCGCGCCGGCCGCCCGTCGCTGGGTCCCGGCCGGACCCGTCGAGCGCAAGGGCGGGCTGCTGGCGGACGAGGGAATCCGCGTCCTGGTCCTCTCGATGGCGGTCGCCGAGGTCGCGTTCGGGGCGCTCGAGGTGGGCGTGGCGGCGTTCGCGGAGCGCGAGGCGTCGCGCGCGGCGGCGGGGCCGCTCCTCACGATCTGGGCGGTGGGCTCGCTCGCCGGCGGCCTCTGGTACGGCGCCCGCAACTGGCGCGTGGGCGCCGACGTGCGGTACCTCGCCGTCTCGGCGCTGCTCGTCGCCGGCCTCGCGCCGCTGCCGCTGGCGTGGTCGATGCCCTCGATGGCCGTGCTCATCGCCGTCGCAGGGCTCGGCCTGGCGCCCGCCACCGCCGCCGGCTACTCGCTCGTGGGGCGGCTGGCGCCGGAGGGATCCGTCGCCGAGGCGTACTCGTGGCAGATCGTCGCGTACACGGCGGGCGCGTCCGTCGGCGCCTGGGCGGCCGGAGCGCTCGTGGACGGGCCCGGCATCGCGGCGGCGCTTGCGCTCGCGCCGGTCGCGGCGGCCGCGGGGTTCCTGGTCGCCTGGGCGGGCAGGAGGTCGCTGCGTGGCGGCGCGCCCACCCCCCAAGGTGACGCGCCGCCGGCAGCGGAGAGGATTGGCTAGGCCGCGCTCCGGAGCGCCTGGGCGTCGGCCAGCGTGGAGAGCTTCCGCAGGGAGGCCTCCTCGATCTGGCGCGTGCGCTCGCGGGTGAGCCCGAAGAGGCGGGCGACCTTGTCGAGCGTCTGCGGCTGCTCGCCGCCGAGCCCGTAGCGAAGCGCCAGGATGCGCTTCTCGCGGTAGGGAAGGTTGTCGAGCACCTCGTACAGGCGCTCGTGCATGAGCGACTCGACCGCCGCGTCGAACGGCGTGGCCGTGGACTCGTCCGGGATCAGCTCGCCGAACTGGGCCGCGTCGGAGTCGTCGCCGACGGGCTTGTCGAGCGACACGAGCGGCTGCGCCGCCCGCATGATCACGTCGGCCTCCTCGGGGTCGACGCCCGCGAGGGCGGCGATCTCCTCGACGGTCGGGTCGCGGTCGCCCTGGGCCTCGAGCTTGCGCTGGGCGCCGTCGAGCTTCTTGAGGACGTTGTCGATGTGGATCGGAATCCGGATCGTGCGGCCCTTGTCCGCGATCGCGCGCGAGATCGCCTGGCGGATCCACCAGGTGGCGGAGGTCGAGAACTTGAAGCCCTTGCGGTGGTCGAACTTCTCGACGGCGCGGACCAGGCCGATCGTGCCCTCCTGGATCAGATCGAGGAAGGGCAGGCCCTGGTTGCGGTAGCGCTTGGCGATCGACACCACGAGCCGCAGGTTCGCCCGCGTCATGTGGTCCTTCGCCACGAGATCGCCGCGCTCGATGCGCTTCGCGAGGGCGATCTCCTCGTCCGCCGTCAGCAGCGGAGTGGTCGCGATCCCGTCCAGCAGCTGCTGCAGGGAGTCGAAGGTGGGGTCCGGCGCGGTGAGGGTGTCGGAGCTCACGGCGGAGAACCTACGACGGCTTGCTAAGGGCGAGCTAAATCCTGGACGCGGCCTTTCAGGGCGCGGATACTGGCCCGCTATGACCGACGCGAACGTCGAGCTGGTGCGGGAGTCGGCCCGGCGGTTCGCCGCCGGAGACCTTCCGGGGCTGGCCGGCCTGTGCACGCCCGACGTGGTGGTGATGGCGCCGCCCGGCTGGCCCGACGGCCGCCGCTTCGAGGGCCGGGACGCGGTGATCAAGGAGATGGCGCGCGCCCAGGAGGACTGGGGCCACCAGAAGCTCGACGTGCTGAGGGAGCGCGGCGAGCGCGACTGGGTCGTGTGCGAGCTGCTGTGGTCGGTCGAGGGCGCCGGCAGCGGGCTCCCGGGCCAGGTCAGCGTGTTCGCCGCCTGCCGTGTGGAGGGCTCCCAGATAGCGGAGTTCCGCTACTTCTGGGACTGGGACGACGCGATCGCGGCGGCGGCCCCGCCGCGTTCCTAGACGCCCAGGAACCGCCGCACGAGCCGCGCCGTCTCCTCCGGCCGCTCGAGCGCCGGCAGGTGGCCCGCCCCCTCGATCACCGCGAGCTCGGCGTTCGGGATCTCGCGCGCGAGCCGCTCGGCGATCGCGCGGAAGTCCGGCTTGTCGAGCTCGCCGACCGCGACCAGCGTGCGCGCCGTGATCGCGCCGAGGTCCACCTCGTCGTCCCCCGTCATCTCCGCCTCCGACGCCAGCTCCAGCTCGAACCTCCGCTCCTGCATCTCGATCACGCGTTCGCGCAGCGACGGGTCCTCGAGCCAGAAGTCGGCGTTCAGCTCCGCCGCCTCGCGCACGTTGCCCGCCGCGAGCAGCTCCGTCTCCCGCTCGTCGAAGCGCTCGATCTCGTCGGAGAAGTCGTGGTCGAACAGCGGCGCGTCGAGCAGCACCAGCTCGCTCACGAGCTCGGGCCGCCGCGCGGCCACCTCGAGGCATATGTAACCGCCGAACGACGCGCCGACGAGCGCCGCCGGCCCGTCGCCGAGCGCCGCGAGCAGGTCGTCCGCCGGCGAGTACTCGCCCTCGGCGGGCGGCGGCGTCTGGCCGTAGCCGCGCATCTCGTGGGCGCGTGCGCCGGGCAGGTCGAACCCGTCCCACATGCGGGCGTCGCACACGCCCGAGTGCACCAGCAGGATCACTGCTCACCCAGCTCGAGCACGGCCAGGAAGGCCTCTTGCGGCACCTCCACGCGGCCGACCTGCTTCATCCGCTTCTTGCCCTCCTTCTGCTTCTCGAGCAGCTTGCGCTTGCGCGTCACGTCGCCGCCGTAGCACTTCGCGATCACGTCCTTGCGCACGGGCCTGACCGACTCGCGCGCGATGATCTTCGACCCGATCGCCGCCTGGATCGCCACCTCGAACTGCTGGCGAGGGATCTGCTTCTGGAGCCGCTCGGTCATCGCCCGGCCGGCCGCGTAGGCCTTGTCCTTGTGCACGACCATCGAGAGGGCGTCCACCTTGTCGCCCGCCAGCAGGATGTCCAGCTTCACCAGGTCGCCGGGACGCATCCCGAGCACCTCGTAGTCGAGCGACGCGTAGCCCTTGGTGCGGGACTTCAGCTGGTCGAAGAAGTCGAGCACGATCTCGGCGAGCGGCAGGTCATAGTGCAGCTGCACCCGCTGCTGCGACAGGAACGTCATGTCCACGTGCGTGCCGCGCCGCTCCTGGCACAGCTCCATGACCGCGCCCACGTGCTCCTTCGGGCACAGGATCGTCGCCCGGATGTACGGCTCGCGCACCTCGGCGATCGCGCCGCGGTCCTCCGGCATCTCGCCGGGGCTGTGCACCGTCAGCTCGCTGCCGTCGGCCATCGTCACCTCGTACTCCACGTTCGGGGTGGTGGCCAACAGCGCCAGGTCGTACTCGCGCTCGAGCCGCTCGCGCACGATGTCCATGTGGAGCAGCCCCAGGAAGCCGCAGCGGAACCCGAACCCGAGCGCCTGGCTCGTTTCGGGCTCCCACGTGAGCGCGGCGTCGTTCAGCTCCAGCTTCTCGAGCGCCTCGCGCAGGTCCGGGAACTCGTCGGTGTCGACCGGGAACAGGCCGCAGAACACCATCGGCTTGATCTCCCGGTAGCCCGGCAGCGGCTCGGAGGCCGGGTGCGACCTGTCCGTGAGCGTGTCGCCGACCCGCAGCTGCGACACGTCCTTGATGCCCGTGATCACGTAGCCGACCTCGCCGGCCTTGAGCGAGTCGACCGGCGTCATGTCGGGGCCGAAGAAGCCGATGTCGTCGATGTCCGCCTCCGTGCGCGTCTGCATGGCGAGGATGCGGGCGCGCTTTCGCAGCTCGCCGTCCACCACGCGCACGTAGGCGACTACGCCCCGGTACTGGTCGAACTCGGAGTCGAAGATGAGCGCCCGCGCGGGGGCGTCCGTGTCCCCCTCCGGCGGCGGGATGCGGGTGACGAGCGCCTCGAGCAGCTCCTCCACCCCGTCGCCGGTCTTGGCGGAGATCTCGATCACCTCGTCGTCGCCGAGCAGCTCGTGGATCTCGCCAGCCACGCGCTCCGGCTCGGCGCCCGGGAGGTCGATCTTGTTGAGCGCCGGGATCAGCTCGAGCCCCGCGTCGACGGCGAGGTACGTGTTGGCGACCGTCTGGGCCTCGACCCCCTGCGCCGCGTCCACCAGCAGCAGCGCGCCGTCGCAGGCGGCGAGCGACCGCGACACCTCGTAGGTGAAGTCCACGTGGCCGGGCGTGTCGATCAGGTGCAGCCGGTAGAGCTGCCCGTCGCGCGCGGTGTACTCCACGCGCACGGCCTGCGCCTTGATCGTGATCCCGCGCTCGCGCTCGAGGTCCATCGAGTCGAGCAGCTGGGGCCGGTGGTCGCGCGGATCGACGGCGCCGGTCAGCTCGAGGATGCGGTCGGCCAGCGTCGACTTCCCGTGGTCGATGTGGGCGATTATCGAGAAGTTGCGGATGTTGCGTGAGGGCGCGGCCATAGGCGCGATTTGAGTATGGCGATCCGCCCCCCGGACGCGCGCGTGCCCACCGCTCCATGACCGCCACGCGGCGGCGGCCCGTTGCCGGATGCCGGCCGGATGACCGCGATCTCGCTCGGGACCTCCTCGAGCATCCACGCGACGTCCCGCGGCGAGAAGCCGGCCTGGTCGACGGACGCCGCCGGCACCACCACGCGGTCATAGCGCTCCTCGGAGAGCACCCGCCGCAGCGCGTCGCGCGCTGTGCGGCCGCGCTCGATCCGCGCGTCGACCTGGACGCCCGCGCGCGCTGCCTTGTGCTCGATCGACTCGAGCAGCGGCATCGCCTGCTCGCACTGCACCGGCAGCGGCGCGTCCAGCGGCAGCTGCAGCGGGACCTGCACCAGGTAGGCGGGCACGAGCGTCGCGTCCTCCGCCTGGGCGAGCCGCAGCGCCGCCTGCAGCGTGCGCTTGGAGATGGACGTGTCGGTGAACGGCAGCAGGATGCGGCCGACGGTGGGCCGCGGGGCCTGCCGGCGGCGCACCAGGGTCACGGCGCCGGCGCCGGCGAGGAGGCCGCCGATCAGCGCGATGATGACGTGGGTGATCGTGATGGTCATGGCTCCTGAACCTCCCTTTGCGCCCGGTCGGCGACGATCCGGACGTCCACGCCCGGCAGTCGCCGAATCAGTCTCTGTGGCAGTGGCTCGGAGAGCCTCCTGAACCCCCGGCGCTGCGACGGGGCGCCGACGAGGATGTAGGTGGTCCCGCGGTCGCGTGCGACCCGCTCCACGACCTCCGCCAGGTCCCCCTCCTCGACCACGAAGTGGGCGCCGAGCACGGCGGCGAGGCGGCGCAGCGCGGCGACCTGCTCGGCCTCCTCGTCGCTCGGCTCGCGGTCGGCCGGCTTGACCCAGAGCAGGTCGAGCTGGGCGCCGAGGCGCTGCGCCGACCGCCAGGCGCGGCGCACGAGGCGCTGCGACTGCGGCCGCGGCTTGACGAGCGCCAGCAGGCGCTCGCCGACTGCCACCGAGGCGTCGATCTTCAGGTCGTCGCGGTTGCCGATGACCTCGTTGACGAGCCGCTTGTGCTCGACCTCCTCGGCCACCTGGCGCAGCGCGAGCTCGCGCAGGGCCTGGAGGTTCTCGATCTTGAAGAAGTTGTTGAGGGCCCCCTCGACGCGCTCCGGCGGGTAGACACGCCCCTCGCGCAGACGCTGGAGGAGCGCCTCCGGGGTCAGGTCGATCAGCACCACCTCGTCCGCCTCGCCGAGAATGCGATCGGGGAGCGTCTCGCGCACGCGCGCGCCCGTGAGGTCGGTCACCTGGTTGTTCAGGCTCTCGAGGTGCTGGACGTTGACGGTCGAGTAGACGTCGATGCCGGCCTCGAGGACGTCCTCGACGTCCGCGAAGCGCTTGGTGTGCTCCACGCCCGGCGCGTTCGTGTGCGCGAGCTCGTCGACGAGGCACAGCTCGGGCGCGCGCTCCAGGATCGCGCGCAGGTCCATCTCCTCGAGCGTGGTGCCGCGGTAGTCGATCCGGCGTCGAGGCACGACCTCGAGGCCCGCCGCCTGCGCGACGGTCTCCGCGCGGCCGTGGGGCTCGAGATAGCCGATCACGACATCCCTCCCGGCCTCGGCCTCGGCCCGGCCCTCCTGGAGCATCCGGTACGTCTTTCCGACGCCGGCCACCATGCCGAGGAAGATCTTGTGGCGTCCACGTGGCACATCGGGCATTGTCTCCGCCTCGTCAGCGCTCTCCCTCCAGGACGGTGATCGCCGCGCACACGTCCTCGGCAACCGAATGCTCCTGGCGCTCGTAGAGCGGGCTGGCGCCGTCGCGGAGCAGCACGCTCGCCATCGCCACGCCGCGGACGTTGCCGGCCCCTTGCTCGAGCAGCTCGGCCAGCCGGCGGAGCGCCGGTTCGGCGGCGCGGGTCTCGCTGCGGCTCAGATATGCGGGCGCGGCGACGGTGTCCGCCGACTCCTCCGCCGCTTCGAGGACGTGACGGATCAAGCTCGCAAGCACGGCGCGGCATTGCCGCGATGTCAGCTGACGCGCCCTCAGACGGAGCTCGGGCGTGGTCGACGCAGCGCCGGCCGCAAGGCTTCGGTCGAGGGCCGGCCTCCTCGCGAATACGCGCAGCCTCAATCCAAGACCGGGTCCGCGTTCCGGGCCGCGCCTCAGGGTACCGGCGAGCCTGCTCACGCGGCCGCCTCCCTGAGCAGGTCACGGGCATGCCGCGGTTCGTGCCCGGGCAGGTCCGCCGCTTGAGGGTCGTACTGCGATCCGCGTGCGTCGCGGGGCAGCACGCTGACCATCGCGGCGGCACGGGTGAAGTCGTCGTGGTCTCGCAGCATGCCCGCCAGCCGCTGCGCGACCCCCTCGGCGTCGAGCCACCGGTGCACGCGCGTGCGCAGCCGCACGCCGAGCGGGGCGTGCGGCCGTGCCGCTGGCGGGCGGTGGAGAGCGGGGGCGGTTCGCGTGGTCATGCCGTCACGCCCCCAGCAGGTTGTGGACGACGAGATCGACCAGCTTGATCCCGATGAAGGGTGCGAACAGCCCGCCGACGCCGTAGATGAACAGGTTGCGCCGCAGCAGCGCCGTCGCCCCGAGCGGGCGGTAGCGCACCCCGCGCAGCGCCAGCGGCACCAGGAGCGGGATGATCAGCGCATTGAAGATGATCGCCGAGATGATCGCCGACTGCGGCGTGCCCAGATCCATGATGTTGAGCTTGTCGATGGGTCCGCTCGACGATCCGGCGGTGGCGTAGCTGGCAGCGAAGATCGCGGGCAGGATTGCGAAGTACTTCGCGACGTCGTTCGCGATCGAGAAGGTCGTGAGCGCCCCGCGCGTGATCAGTAGCTGCTTGCCGATTTCGACGATCTCGATGAGCTTCGTCGGGTTGGAGTCGAGGTCGACCATGTTGCCGGCCTCGCGCGCGGCCTGGGTACCCGTGTTCATGGCCACGCCCACGTCGGACTGGGCGAGCGCCGGAGCGTCGTTGGTGCCGTCGCCCGCCATCGCGACCAGGCGGCCCTTCTCCTGCTCGTCCTTGATCAGCGCGAGCTTGTCCTCGGGGGTCGCCTCCGGCAGGAAGTCGTCCACGCCGGACTCCGCAGCGATCTTGGCGGCGGTCAGGCGGTTGTCGCCCGTGACCATGACCGTGCGGATGCCCATCCGCCGCAGCTCGTCGAAGCGGGCCCGGATGCCCTCCTTGACGATGTCCTTCAGATAGACGACGCCAAGCACCTGCGAGTCGCGGGCCACCGCCAGCGGCGTGCCGCCCTCGCGGCCGATGCGGTCGAGCTGCACTTGGAGCTCGTGGGGCGCCTTGCCGCCCTGGTTCTCGACGAACCTGACGATCGCATCCCCGGCGCCCTTGCGCAGGAGGCTGCCGTTCAGGTCCACGCCGCTCATGCGCGTCTGGGCGGTGAACGGCACGAACTGGGTCTCCGACGGCTCGAGGTGGTGCTCGCGAATTCCGTAGTTCTTCGCCAGCACGACGATCGAGCGCCCTTCCGGAGTCTCGTCGGCGAGCGAGCTGTACTGCGCGACCTCCGCCAGCTCGCGCTCCTCCACCCCGGGCATCGGGAAGAGCGCGGTCGCCTCCCGGTTGCCGAGCGTGATCGTGCCGGTCTTGTCGAGCAGGAGCAGGTCCACGTCGCCCGAGGCCTCGACCGCGCGCCCGGACAGCGCGAGCACGTTGCGCCGCACCAGGCGGTCCATGCCGGCGATGCCGATCGCTGAGAGGAGCGCGCCGATCGTGGTCGGGATCAGCGACACCAGCAGCGCGATCAGGGTGATGACCGACGCGTCGGTGTCGGCGAACTCGGCGAAGGGCCGCAGCGTGACGACCACCGCGAGGAAGATCAGCGTAAGGCCGGCGAGCAGGATCTCGAGCGCGATCTCGTTCGGCGTCTTGCGCCGCTCGGCGCCCTCCACGAGGGCGATCATGCGGTCCAGGAAGCTCTTGCCGGGCTCCTGCGTGATCTCCACCACGATGCGGTCTGAGAGCACGCGCGTGCCGCCGGTGACCGCGCTGCGATCGCCGCCAGACTCGCGCACGACCGGCGCCGACTCGCCGGTGATCGCGGACTCGTCGACCGAGGCGATACCCTCGATCACGGTGCCGTCGCCGGGGATGAACTCGCCCGCCTCGACCATCACCACGTCGCCCCTCTGAAGCTCCGAGGCCGCCACCTCGCGCCCGTCCTGCAGGTGCGCGACCGTCTCGGTACGCATCGCGCGCAAGCTCGCGGCCTGGGCCTTGCCGCGGCCCTCGGCGAGCGCCTCGGCGAGGTTGGCGAACACAACGGTCAGCCACAGCCAGACCGCGATGGTGAATGCGAACCAGGCGGGCTCGTCGCCACCGCCGAGGGGCGAGCCGCCGAAGGCCTGGATGAGCCACCCGCCCGTGGTGATGAGCGCGCCGATCTCGACGACGAACATGACGGGGTTGTGGCCCATGTGGCGGGGATCCAGCTTCACGAACGAGGCGCCGATCGCCGGGCGCAGGATGGCCCGGTCGAACAGGGACCTCGAGACGTTGCGCTCCACGCCCGTCACCTCCGCGCCTGCTCCCGCGGGACCTCGCGGTCGAGCGCGAGGTTCAGCTCGAGGACGTTCACGCCCGGCTCCCCGAGGAAGCCGAGCGACCGCTTGTCGGTGTTGTCGTCGACCAGGTCGAGCACCCGGCCGAGGGAGAGCCCGCGCACATCGGCGATACGCCGCGCCTGGATGCGCGCGTTCGCCTGGGAAATGTGCGGATCCACGCCGGAGGCGGTCGTCTGCACCGCGTCGGGCGGGACATCGCCGCGCCCGAGACCCGGGTTGTGCGGTCGCTCGAGCGCCAGGTAGGCGTCGAGGTTCTCCTTGAACATGTCGGCGAGGTCCTTGCTGTTCGGGCCGAGGTTGTTGAAGAAGGTGACGTTGCCCGAGTAGCCCGTCACCGACGGACGCGACTGGAAGTACTGCGGATCGGGCTCCAGGATCGGGTTCCCGTCCGCGTCGAGCTTCGGCTTGCCGTTCGGGCGCAGCACGGGCTTGCGGAAGTCCTGGCCGATCAGGCGCGAGCCGACGACCTTGCCGTCGAGCTCGACCCGGCTCCCGTCCGCCTTGCTCGGGAACACGACCTGTGAGACACCGGTGGTGACAAGCGGATAGGCCAGCCCCAGGATGAGCGTGAACACCACGATCGAAAGGGCGGAGTTGATGAGGTCGCGTCGCATGGTCTAGAACAGCGCGTTGGTGAGCCCCTGCACGATCGGGCCGAGCAGGAGGGCGGGGACGAAGGTCAGAGCGGCCACGATCACGATCACCGCGACCAGGAGCACCACGAAGGTCGGTGTGTCGGTGCGGAAGGTGCCTGGGCCAGTCGGGACGACGCGCTTGGTCGCGAGCGATCCGGCGACGGCGAGCGCCGCGATCAGCGGCACGAAGCGCGAGAAGAGCATCGACACCCCGCCGACCAGGTCGGCGAAGGTGATGCCGAAGGCGCCCACGTTGCCGGGCGCGTTCGGCTGCACGAAGCCCGTGTAGCCGGCGAAGGCGGAGCCGTTGTTGTTGCCCTGCGAGGTGTAGGCGTAGAGCGTCTCCGAGAAGCCCTGCGGGCCGGGGTTGTAGATCGAGGGAGCTCCGTACCTGGTGGCGACCGCCAGCGCCGTGAACACCAGCACCGCGAGCGGCACGTAGAGCGTCCCGATCAGGACGAGCTTCACCTCGCGCGCCTGGACCTTCTTGCCGAGGTACTCGGGCGTCCGACCGACCATCAGGCCGGCGATGAAGACCGCCAGGAGGACCATCAGCAGCATGCCGTACAGCCCTGAGCCGACGCCCCCGAAGATGACCTCGCCGGTCATCATGTTCACGAGCGGGACCGTGCCGCCGACGCCGGTGTACGAGTCCTGGGCGGCGTTGACCGAGCCGTTCGAGGCGTCGGTGGTCACCGTCGTCCAGAGCGCGCTGTTCGCGATCCCGAAGCGCTGCTCCTTGCCCTCGAGGTTGCCGCCCGTGGTCCCGTCCGCCGAGGCCGTGGCCACCTGCGCCGCCTTCTGCGCCGGCGAGCCGTTCTGCTCGGCGGCGTAGGCGACGACGACGCCGGCGACCATCATCGCGGCCATCGCCGCGTACAGGGCCCAGCCCTGGCGGCGGTTGCCAACCATGCGGCCGAAGGTCGATGTGAGCGCGGCCGGGATCAGCAGGATGAAGAGCACCTCGACGAAGTTCGACAGGGCGGTGGCGTTCTCGAAGGGGAAGGCGCTGTTGACGTTGAAGAAGCCGCCGCCGTTCGTGCCGAGCTGCTTGATCGCGATCTGGGACGCGGTGGGTCCGAACGCGAGCGTCTGGTCACCGCCGATCAGGGTCGTGAGCCCAAGGGACCCGTCGAGCGTCTGAACGACGCCCTGCGAGACGAGGATCAGCGCGCCGATGAAGGAGAGCGGCAGCAGGATGTACAGGAGCGTCCTGACGAGGTCCTGCCAGAAGTTGCCGAGCTCCTTCGCGCCATGGCTCGCGAACCCGCGGATCACGGCCGCCAGCACGGCCATGCCGACGGCGGCCGAGACGAAGTTCTGCACCGCGAGCCCCGCCATCTGCGAGAAGTAGCTGAGGGTCGTCTCGCCGCCGTAGTACTGCCAGTTCGTGTTCGAGATGAACGAAGAGACGGTGTTGAACGACACGTCCCAGGTGCCGGAGTCGAACCCATCGGGGTTGAACGGGTGGATCCCCTGGGTCCGGAGGATCACGTAGAGGACAAGCCAGAAGAGCGCGCTGAAGACGACCGTGGTCTTCGCATAGGCCTTCCAGTCCTGCATCCGGGTCGGGTCGACGCGGATGAACCGGTACGTCAGGCGCTCGAGTGGCGCGAGCACCGGGGTCAGGAAGACCCGCTCGTTCTGATAGACCCGCGCCATGTAGCCGCCGAGCAGCGGCGTGAGCACGGTGAGGACCACGAGGTAGAACGCGATCTGGAGCCAGCCCTGGGCGGTCACCTAGAGCTTCTCCCCGCGCAGCAGCGCGTACAGCAGGTAGACGAACACCATCGCGCTGACGATCAGCCCGAACAGCTCCGCCGCGCTCATACGCGCTCCAGCAGGTCCACGAAGAAGTAGGCGACCACGAAGAAGACCACCGCGATTGCTATGGCGATCAAGTCCACGCTGACGACGGTAGGCCGGGTGCCATCAAGAGCTCATGAAATCCGCGGCCCGCCGTATTCAGGTTTCGTAAAGGTGCCTGTTCCTCGAGGTCGAGCAACCGGACGCCGAGAAGCCTGTGGACGCCGGGCGCTCCGCCGAGGGCGGCAGGCTCCAGGTAGCGATGAGCCGGCCGACCGGATGCTGCCGAGAGCGCATCTCGAAGGCGATCCGCTCGAACAGCCCGGCGGGCGGTCCGAGCGCCGCCCTCGCACGGCCGCGCCCGTCGACCGAGAAGCGAGGGCTTGGGCCTACGGAGCGAAGCGGTAGCCGATGCCCGGGTCGGTCCGGATGTAGCGCGGCCGGCCCGGCTCTGGCTCGAGCTTCTTGCGCAGGTTGGCCACGTGCACGCGCAGCACCTGCGTGTCGTCCTCGTAGGCGGGGCCCCACACCTCGCGCAGCAGCGTGGCGTGCGTCATCAGGCGCCCGCGCTCGACCGCCAGCGCCCGCAGCAGCTCGAACTCGGTCGGCGTCAGGTGCACCTCCTCGCCGTCGCGGGTGACCGTGTGGGCGGCGAGGTCGATCTCGAGGCCGTCGGCCACCACCCGCGGCTCGTCCGGCGCGCCCCCGGCCCGGCGCAGCGCCGCCCCCAGCCGGGCGATCAGCTCGTCCGACCCGAACGGCTTCGTCACGTAGTCGTCGGCGCCGGCGTTCAGCGCGCGGACCTTCTCCGACTCGTCGCCGACGGCCGAGAGCACCAGTATCGGCATCTGGCTCCACTCGCGGATGCGGCGGGTCACCTCCACGCCGTCCCCGTCCGGCAGCACGAGATCCACGATCGCGGCGTCGGGCGGCCTGACCGCCGCCACGTCGAGCGCCTCCTCCATGCCGGCAGCGGGCACGACGTCGAACCCGGCGCCGCCGAGCACCACCTTGAGCGCGCGCAGGATCTGCGGCTCGTCGTCGACGACGAGCACGCGGCGGCCGGTCACGGCGTGGCCGCCCCGGCGGGGCTGCGCGGCCGCCGCGGGGCCGCCCGCAGCGGCAGCTCGATCACGAACGACGCGCCCTGCCCCGGCAGCGACTCCGCCCACAGCCGGCCGCCGTTCGCCTCCACGAAGCCGCGCGCGATCGCGAGGCCGAGGCCCGAGCCGCCGCCGCCGGCGGCGTCCTCGCGGTAGAACGGCTCGAAGATCCGCTCGAGCACGTCCGCGGGGATCCCCGGCCCCTGGTCGGTCACGCGCAGCCGCAGGTGGTGGCGGGCGCGCCGCGCCCCCACCGTCAGGCTGCCGCCGCCGTGGCGGAGCCCGTTGTCGATCAGGTTGGCGAGGGCGCGCTCGAGCTGCACGGCGTCGGCGCGCACGAGCGGCAGGTCGGGCTCGATGGCGAGCCGGACATCGTCGCCCGCCCCCACCGACTCGAGCGCCGTGGCCACGATCTCCTCCACCGACACCCAGTCGAGGTTCGGATCCGCGGCGCCGGTCTCGAGCCGCGAGAGGTCGAGCAGGTCGGCGATCAGGCGGTCCAACCGGCGCGACTCCGTGCTGATCACGGACGCCAGCTCGCGGGCCGCGTCGGGGTCGGCGCGGGCGAGGCCGTCGGCGGCCGCGGAGATCGCGGTCAGCGGCGAGCGCAGGTCGTGGGAGACGGCCCGCAGCAGCGCGGTCTTGAGGACGTCGCTGCGCCGCAGCGCCTCGGCCTCCACGAGCTGCTCCTCGAGCCGCTCGCGGCCGGCGGTCGCCGTGAGCAGCGCCGCGAGCGGGGCGGCGAGGCGGCGCAGCGTGTCGAGCGTCTCGCCCGGGGTGTCGCGCGGCACGAGCAGCGTTCCGGCCACGTCGTCGCCGTCCCTGAGGGCGACCTCCACGCGCCGGTCGTCGCCGCCGGCCGCGCGCGGCAGCACCTCGGCCGACCCGAGCCCGAGCGCGTCCTGGAGCATCTCGGACACGGCGCGGCGGGCCTCGGCCGCCCCGCGCAGCGCCAGCAGCCGGCGCGCCAGCTCGCGCAGCAGGTCCGCCTCGCGGCGCCGCCGCTCGGCCTCCATCGCGCGCCCGCGGGCGGCGTCGGCGAGCGCGCTCGCGAAGATCGCGGCCGCCACGAGGATCGCGAGCGCCACCCAGTTCTCGCCGTCGCTGATCGTCAGGCGCCCGGTCGGCGGGATGTGGAACCAGTTCCAGGCGAGCGCGCTCGCGACCGCCGTAACGATGCCGAGCCGCATCCCCCAGACGGTCGCGGCGGCCGTGACGGCCAGCAGGTACACCACGCCGGTCGACTCGACGGGAGCCACCTCCCGGAGCGCGTAGATCAGGAGCGTCGTGACGGCGACGGACGCGACCGCGAAGACGAGGCCCTTCGCCGTCGAGGGCGGGCGTTCGGGCGAGAGGCGGAGGGCCACGTGTGGCACACCCTCAGGATATGGCGGCGCCGTGGCGCCGGGGCGAGCTACTTCCGCCGGCGCGAGAGCAGCAGCGTGCGTATCTGGCGCGCCTCCGGGATGCGCATGAGCCACACCGCCGCGGCGTACACCGCGATCCCCGCGGCGATGCCGCCGAGCACGGAGCACGCCTGTGCGACGAGCGAGCGTCCGAGCAGCTCGTCGAGGCCGTACCAGACGCCGTAGGCGACCGCGCCCAGGAGGGCCGCCGCAACCAGCATCCGCGCGGCGTCCTTCAGCGTGCGGGCGCCCTCCACGCCGCCGAGGTCGCCGCGCAGCATCAGGCCCTGCGACACGCACATGACGATCGTCCCCGCGACCGTCCCGATCACGATGCCGGCGATGCCGAACGGCTTGTAGAGCGCCGCGGCCACCGCCGCGTTGACCGCCAGGTTGACGCCGGCAAGGGCGGTCGTCGCCCAGGGACGCTGGAGGCTGAAGAACGTGCGCGAGAAGAGCAGGCTGACGCCCTGGAAGGGCAGCGAGATCGACCACCACAGCATCGCCTCGGAGACGAGGTCGGTGGCGGCCGGGCCGAAGTCACCGCGCTGGTACACGAGGCGTGTGATCGGCTCGGCCAGCACCGCCATCAGCACGGCGCTCGGGATCAAGAGCAGGCAGATCTGGCGCACGCCGTTGCCCATCGTGCGGCGCAGGTCGTCGTGCGCCCCGCGCGCCGCGAATCGGGCCAGCGTCGGGAAGAGGATCGTCGCGATCGAGATCGAGAAGAGGCCCTGCGGCAGCTGGTAGATGCGGAAGGCCTTGTCCATCGCCGCCGGCGCCTTGTCGGAGACGAGCGTGCCGAACAGCGAGTTGATCAGCAGGCTGAGGTTGATCAGCCCGAGCGCGAGCGTCACCGGCAGCATCAGCTTCAGCACCCGCAGGACGCGCTCGTCGCGCCAGTCGAGCGTGAGGGTGAAGTGCCCGCCCCGGCCGCGCAGCCAGGGGAGAGGTAACAGGAACTGGACGATCGTCCCGAGCAGGACGCCGATCGCGTAGGCGTAGATCTCGTCGCTGCCGGAGAAGGCCGGGACGAGGAGCGCCAGCGAGATGATGATCACGATGTTCCACGCCGCCGGGGCGAGTGCGGGGACGCTGAAGTGCTCGAACGAGTTGAGCATCCCGACCACGACCCCCGACAGCGCGAGCAGCATCACGATCGGGAACATCAGCCGCGCGAGGTTGACCGTCAGGTCGAGCAGCTCCGGCTGGTCGTCGAAGCCCGGGGCGAAGAGCGACATGATCGGCTTCGCGAGGACGATGAACAGCAGCGTCAAGCTCCCGAGCACCACGCAGATCAGGCAGAACAGGCTCGACGCGACCCGGAACGCCTCCTTGCGCTCCCCCTTCTCCAAGAGCTCCGTGAAGACCGGCACGAACGCGCCCTGCAGGGCGGAGTCCGCGAACAGCGCCCGCACGAGGTTCGGCACCTGGAAGGCGATCGTGAACGCGGACATCGCGCCGCTGACGCCGAAGTAGCTGGCCGCCACGACCTCGCGCACGAGGCCGAGCACGCGCGAGAGGCCGGTCGCGAAGGAGAAGAACGCGGTGCTGCGGGCCAGCCGGCCGGCCCGGCGGTTCGGTGCCTCGCTGGGCGCCTGGCGCTCCGGGGCGTCGGTCGCCACGCGCTATCCTTCTCGCCCGCCGCGCATGCGCGGCGTCTTCTTCATGGCCAACATCCCCTCACAAGAAAAGCGGATTCATCGGGCGGAGCGCGAGCGCCTCGAGAACCGGCGCCGCACTTCGCAGGTCAAGACCTGGTTCCGGCGGCTCGAGTCGGCGATCGCGGACGGCGACGCCGCGAAGGTCGACGAGGAGTACCGCGCGCTGCTCTCGCGGATCGACAAGGCGGTCAAGTCGGGCGGGCTGCACCGGAACAACGGCGCCCGCAAGAAGGCGCGCGCGGCGCGCCTGCGGGCCGGGGTCTAGGGCGCTTCGGGAGCCGCGCGGCGCCTCGCCGCCTCCCGCGCGGCGCCGCTCGCGCGGCGTTTCCGCGGCCGCGCCCGTTTCGGCGGCCGCGCCCCGTCTCGGCGGCCGCGCCCGTCTCGGCGCCGCCCGCTCAGCGCCCGATCGAGACCTCTCCTTCCGGGCCGGCCAGCGCCAGCTCGGCGATCCCCGGCGGCCCGGGCTCGATCGTCACCGGCATCTCGTGGTCGCCGAGCCACTCGCCGAGCCGGTTCGGATCGCCGCGGAGCGCGAGCTGCGCGATCCGCGCCGGCCGCGGCTCCGCAGAGCGTCCCGGGTGGGTGCCGCCGGTCCACTCGACGAAGAACGGCAGCGGCGGCTCCGCGGCCGCCTCGCCGATGCCCGCCACGCGCCAGCTGAGCGTGCCGCCGTCGGGCTGTGCGCGGGAGTTCGCCGAGGCGGTCAGACCCAGGCGCTCGGCGACCGCGTCGAGGTCGTCCGTGCGCACCGCCCAGCCGACGGGACGCCCGTGCTCCCCGGCCGCCACCAAGCTGCCGAATTCGCTCGCGGCCGCCTCGCGGCGGTCGACGACGGCGATCAGCTCCAGGTAGGTCTCTCCCAGCGGGACGATCCGGTTGGCGGTGCCCCAGCCGCGGTGGCGACCGCCCTCGATCGAGGCCAGGCCGTAGCGCTCCTCGAGCTCGCGCGCGCCGGCGGCGAGGTCGCTCACTGCGATCAGGACGTGGTCGAGCTCCATGGGCGGTGTCGGCGGCCCGCTCCGATCGCCGGGCGCGCCGCGCGCATTAGGGTACGCGCGGATGGAGACCCGCCTGCTGATCCGCGGTGAGCAGATCTCGGGCGACGGGCCCCCGCTCGCCGTGGAGAACCCCGCCGCCGAGGAGACCCTGACCGAGCTCGGAACCCCCTCCTCCGGCCAGCTGGACGCCGCCGTCGCGGCCGCGCGCGAGGCCGCAGCCGGGTGGGCCGCCACGCCCGCCGTCGAGCGCGCCGAGATGCTCCACGAGACGGCCATCCGCATGCGCGCGATGACCGACGACCTCGCCCGCGCGATGACGCTCGAGGGCGGCAAGCCGCTCGTCGAGAACTCGGACGAGGTCGGCTGGACGGCGGCCGCGTTCGACTACTACGCCGAGATGGGACGGAACTTCGCGGGGCGCGTGATCCCGTCGATCGAGTCCACGCAGCTCGCGCTCGTGCTGAAGGAGCCGCTCGGCGTGTGGGCGTGCATCGTGCCGTGGAACTATCCGCTGCTGCTGCTCGCCTGGAAGCTCGCCCCCGCGATCGCGGCGGGGAACGCGGTCGTCGCGAAGCCGTCGGAGCTCACGCCGCTCTCCACGCTGATGCTCGCGCCGTGCTTCGACCACCTGCCGCCCGGCGTCGTGAACCTGGTGGCCGGGGCGGGCGACGTCGGCGCGGCCCTCGTGGGCGACTCGCGGGTGGACGGCGTGGCGTTCACCGGCTCGGTCGAGACCGGCAAGAAGGTCGCGTCCGTGTGCGCCGGCCGCGTGGCGCGCGTCAATCTCGAGATGGGCGGCAAGGACCCGTTCATCGTGTGCGCCGACGTGGCCGGCGACGTGGACGTGGCCGCCCGCGGAGGCGCCTGGGCGGCGTATTTGAACGCGGGCCAGGTGTGCACCTCCGCCGAGCGCTTCTACGTGGCGCGCGAGGTCTACGACGACTTCGTGTCGGCCTTCGTCGACCACACCCGGACCTTGCGCGTGGGCGACCCGCTCGATCCCGAGACCGACATCGGGCCGATGGTGTCCGCGGCGCAGCGCGGCAAGGTCGAGGCCCAGCTGGAGGCCGCGGTGGCGGCCGGGGCCGCGCTGGTCGTCGGCGGCGACCGCGCCGGCCGCGAGCGCGGCCACTACTTCTCGCCCGCCGTCGTGACGGGCGCCTCCGCCGAGACCGACCTGTTGCGCGAGGAGACCTTCGGTCCGGTCGCGCCGATCGTGCCCGTCGCGTCGCTCGATGAGGCCATCGAGCTCGCCAACTCGACCCGGTTCGGCCTGGGCGCGAACGTCTACACGCGCGACCTCGAGGCGGCGGTCCGGTGCATGCGCGAGATCCGCGCCGGAACCGTGTGGATCAACGACCCGCTCACCGACAACGACGCCGGCCCGTTCGGCGGGATGAAGCAGTCCGGCTTCGGACGGGAGCTGGGGCAGGAGGGGCTCGAGGCGTTCCAGGAGACGAAGCACGTGCACATCGAGACGAAGATCGCGCCGAAGGAG
Source organism: Thermoleophilaceae bacterium (assembly GCA_036407035.1). Classification (GTDB taxonomy): domain Bacteria; phylum Actinomycetota; class Thermoleophilia; order Solirubrobacterales; family Thermoleophilaceae; genus JACVRW01. The sequence goes on from DASXAA010000064.1 coordinate 83,210, forward strand.
TGGTGGTATCCGTACGGGGCGGCCGGATCAGGCGGGGCGGCCGGATCAGGCGGGGCGGCCGGCTCAGGCGGGACGGCCGGCTCAGGCGGGACGGCCGGCTCAGGCGGGGCGGCCGGCTCAGGCGGGGCGTCGGGGCCAGGTGGAACCGCGGGGCCGCCCGACGGGGCCGGCGCCTGAGGCTAGCCATGGCAACACCTGGTGCGACGGTGGCCGGCGCTCCAGCCGGCCCGCCCGGTGGCCGCCGCTTCTCGGAGCGCAGCCCCCGCCCACGGAATCAACCGCCCAGCAGCGCCTCGACCGCGTCGCCCAGCAGCGCGCACACCCGATCGCGGGTCGGCTCGTCGTCGGCGCGGTGGAACGCCGTGACCTCAACGCCGATCACGTGGCGCCCGCCGGCGACGGCCCCGCACAGCTCGACCAGGGCCGCCGCCCGGAGGCCTCCCGCGCGCCCGTACGGGACCGGGAAGTCGACCGGATCGAGCACGTCGGGGTCGAGGTGCACGTACACCGGGCCTGGCGCGAGCGCGGCGAGCACCGTTTCCGTCGTCGCGCCCGCCGGCAACATTGCCCGCAGCTCGCCGCGCGCCTGCTCCTGGCCGGCGTAGTCGAAGTCGCCGGGCGAGGCACGCGCGCCGACGTGCAGGACGGTCGTCGGCGAGATGCCGCCGAGACCGGTGTCCCACGCGCGGCAGGCACCGGCAAGGCTCATGCAGCCGAGGAAGTCGTAGGTCTGGGTGGCCGGGGTGTCGTAGTCGGCGTGCGCGTCGAGCCAGAGTACGGACAGCTCCGGGATCGCGCCCGCCGCGGCCGGCAGGGTCCCGATCGCGAGCGAGCAGTCCGACGCGAGCGTCAGCGGCCGCTCGCCACGGGCGAGAGCGCCGGCAGCCGCGGCCCCGGCGTCGGCCAGCAGCTTCCGGGAGGCCGGCAGATCGTCGCGCCACGAGGTGCGCTCGAACGGACCTCGACGCCCTTCGAGCCGCGTCCCCGGCGCCGGGCCGAACCTCTCGTCGAGATGTGCCGCCAGCACCCGCACGCCGCGGAGGTCCCGCGGAGTGTCCTCCGAGATGCGAGCGTCAACGATTGTCAGCGCGAACGGAGCGCCGGCCGCGGAGTTGGCCGACCCGGAGCGGCAGCTGGTCATCGGCCGCGCGCCGCGCTCACGCCCCGCCTCGTCCGCGGCCCCGACGGACGCCGGCCATCGGGCGCGCGTCGCGCCCACGCGCGCATCCTCGGCGGCCCCGACCGGACGCCGGCCATCGGCCGCGCGCGCCCACGCCCTGCGCGTCATCGGCCGCGCCGGAGCCGCTGCTCTCCATCCAGCGCCGCGCGCCTACGCGGCCGCCGCCCGCGTCAGCGCAAGCGAGAACGCGGTGTCCTCGTCCAGGGTCGCCTCGCCGCCGCCGCGCAGGTCGACCTCGAGGTCGGCGAACACGCACAGCGCCCGCTCGAGGGCGGCCCGGTCGGCCTTCTTCGCCTTCGCGATCGTCTTCTTCGCCAGCCACGGTGGCGTCTTGAGGGCCTCCCCCACCTTTGCCTCGGGCATCCCCGAGTCGAGCAGCACCGCCGCACGGTGGACCTCTCGCAGCCGCCGCACGACCGTGTAGAGCAGGCGCCCGGGGCGCTCGCCAAAGGCCTCGAGCTCGTCGGCGAGGCGCAGGGTCGCCTGGAGGTCCCCCGCGACCAGCGCGTCGGCTAGGTCGTACACCTGTGGCGCGGCGTCCGCGGCGGCGACTCGCTCGATGTCCTCGACGCCGGCGGTGGCGCTCGGGTGGACCGCGAGTGCGAGCTTCTCCAGCTCGCGGGAGATGCGCTGCTGACTCGAACCGACCAGCGCGACGAGAGTCTTCGATGCCTCCTTGTCGAGCTGGATCCCCAGCTCCCGCGCCCGCTCGGCGGTCCACTTGGGCAGCTCCCAAGGCTTCGGCGCCTGGTACTCGCGGACCTCTCCGCCGGCGGACTCGACGGCCTTCGTGAGCTGCTTCAGCGCCTTTCCGCGGACGATGAAGACGAGCACGGTGTCGGGCGGCATCTCCGCCAGGGCGGCCTCGAGCGGGGCCAGCTCGCCGGCCTTCCAGCCGCCGGCGCCGTCGACGAGCAGGTAGCGGGTGCCGGGGTCGAAGCTGAGCGTCGCGAGCGCCGCCGCCACCGCCTCCGGGTCGCTCGACTGGGCGTCGAAGGTCTCGAGGCCGCCCGGGCCCCGCTCTTCCTCGGCCCGTCTGCGAAGGCGGGCGCGCCAGGCGTCGATCTTGGCGTCGTCGTCGCCGCACACGAGGTAGGCGGGCTTGAGGTCGGCCACGGGCCGAGTGTACGGACGCGAGGCGACGGGGCGGCTTCATCGCTCCGTGTCCACGCTCATGCGGCCGTGGTCGACGCTCAGCGTGACGGTCCCGTCGCGGTCCGTCCGGTAGGTCCTGACGCCGGCCTGACGGAGGGCCGCGAGCGTCGAGGGGGCGGGGTGCCCGTAGGTGTTGTGGCGCCCGACCTCGATCGCGGCGATCTCGGGGCGGAGCCGCTCGAGGACGCGCGGGAGGCCCTCGTCCGAGCTGCCGTGGTGCGGGACCTTCATCGCGTCGACGTCCGGCAGCTGGAGCGGTAGCAGCGCGACGCTCTCCGCGTCGGCCGACAGCAGCAGATCGAAGTCGCCGGAGCTGACGACGGCGACGACACCGCGCGGGTTGGGGTCCTCGGGCGGCGGCCCGGGCGGCCGCGGCGGCGGCGAAAGGACCTGGATGGTGATCGCGCCGACGCGAAGGGTCAGCGGCGGGACCGCCTCGACCCGGCGAACGGCGCGGCGGGCCGCCTCCGCGAGGACGGCGCGGAACGTGGGATCGCGCGTGCCGTCGCCGCCGTCGAGCAGGAGGTCGACGTGGTAGCTGCGGAGCACGTCGCGAAGACCGCCGTGGTGGTCGCGCGACGGGTGGGTGGCGACCACGACCGCCAGCCGCCGTACGCCCGCGCGCCGCAGGAGGTCGACCACACCGGCCTCGGGGGGACCGCCGTCGAACAGGATCGCGGTGCCGTCGGGATGCTGGATCAGCGTCGCGTCGCCTTGGCCGACATCGAGGAAACGGACCGTCAGGGCCGTCGGCGGCGCCGGCGGCGCGAAGGCCGTTCCGGCGCCGAGCACGATGGCCGCCAACACGAGGACGGCCACGCCGGCACGCAGCCGTAGGGGCTGCCTCGTCCACCGCGAGGCCAGTTCCGATGCGCGCGGGCCGAAGCGGCGCCCGACGCGGCGGAGCACCAGCACGAGCGTTGCAACGACCGCGTACGCGACGCCGACGGCGAGCGGCCGCGCGAGCGGCAAGGTCAGTCTGCCACCCGGCATGTCCGCCAGCCGCTCGGCAACCGCCGCCGTCCACGCCACCGGGACCTGCGCAGCCGCTCCGAGGGCGCCCGCCAGCGCGTCGCCGGCCGGCGCCAGCGAAGGAACGAGCGCGGGCACCTGGCCGACCGCGGCCTTCAGCATCCCGAGCCACATCGCGGGCGCCACGGCCGGCAGCGCCAACAGGTTCGCGGGCAGGGCGGCCAGCGGGACGGCGCCGAAGTGGTGGCCGAGGAGCGGGGCGGTCGCCGCCGTGGCCGCGAGCGTGAGCGCCGTGCCGTCGGCGAGGGCGCCCGCCGCGCGGCCGCCGCCGAGCACGGGTTGCATGCCCGCGCGCAGGAGATTCCGGAGCGGATCGCCAAGCCAGAGGATCCCCGCGACAGCGGCGAATGACAGCTGCCAGCCGGGGCCGCCGCACGCGCGCGGGTTCAGCGCGAGCGTGACCGCGGCGGCGAGCAACAGCGCGTACCAGCGGGAAGCGGGCCGCGAGGCGAGCGTCGCCACTATCCCGGCGGCTCCCATGACGCCCGCTCGCTGCAGCGAGGGCCCGGCGCCGGCCAGCGGCACGTAGAGGCCGATCAGGAGGAGCAGCCCCACGGCACGGCCGCGGCGACCCAGCCCCAGTGCCGCCAGCAGCGGGAGCGCCAGGGCGACGAGCAGCATCACGTTCTGGCCGCTGACGGCGAGGATGTGGGCAAGGCCCGACGCCTGGAACTCGTCGCGCACGGACGACGTGATGGCCTCGTCCTCGCCGAGCACCATCCCGCGCAGCAGTGCCGCGTCGGGCGCGGGCATCCCGGAGACAACGGCCCTCTCGGCCCGCTCGCGGACGCGGTCCAGCCAACCCTCGAGCCCGCCGCGCCGCCGGCCCGTGACGCGCACGTCGTCCAGCAGCAGCTCGCCGGCGACGCCGCTGCGGCGCAGGTACGCGGAGAAGTCGAAGTCGTCCGCGCGCTCCTCAGGGCCGGCCCGTGGGCCCCCGCGCTCCTGGGGGACGGCCCGTCCGCGGCCGCGCTCGTCCGGGACGGCCCGTACGCGCCCCCGCACCACGAGCTCGGCGCCGATGGGAACGTTCGTCCCGAGGTCGAGCCACCGCGGGAACCGCGCCAGCATCCGCGCGCCCCGAAGCCGGCCGCCGGCCAGGCGGACCTCCGCGCTCGAGCCGAACGGCGAGGGCCGAGGGTGCTCGAGGAGGTGCGCGGTCGTGACAACGCGTTCGCCGTCGTGGACCCGGTGCGCGGGTGCGTCGATGGCGCGCAGCCGGGCCTCCCCGACCGCGGCGCCCGCGGGAAGCAGGAGGGCCGCCAGGATCCCGGCGCGGACCAACGGAGCGTTCGTCGTTCGCGGCGAGCCACCGAATCGCTCCGGCTCCGCCGTCGCCGGCGCGACTCGTCCACGCGACCCAATCGCCGCCGCTCCCACCGCCACCAGCGCCGCGAGCGTCAGGGCCGAGGTCGTTTCGGCCGGTGCCAGCGCCAGCCCGATCGCGAAGGCGCCTATTGCGATGTGCCATGGGCGGTCCTCGATCAGGCGTCGCACTCAGGGCTGCACCGCCTCCCGCAGCGCCTCGAGACGCTTCTCGCCGATGCCCTCCACCTCGCCGAGCTGGTCGATCGAGCTGAACCCGCCATGGGCCTGGCGGTACTCGACGATTCGCTGGGCGAGAGTCGGGCCGATGCCGTCGAGCCCGTCGAGCTGCTCGGCGGTCGCGCTCCCGAGGCTGACCTTCACACCGGGGGCCGCCGCCGCGTTCGCGCCGGCCGCGCCCGCGCCGCCCGCGGCCCCGCCTGGAGCCGCCGCACCCCTCCTCGGCACGACCACCTGCTGCCCGTCCTCCACGCGCGCCGCGAGGTTCACGCCCGCGAGGTCGGCACGGGGCAGCGGCCCGCCCGCGCGGTCGATCGCGGCCGCCACCCGCGACCCCTGCGGCACGCGATAGAGGCCCGGTCGCCGCACCGCTCCCGCGACGTGCACGTACGCGCGTTCGACGCCCCGGCTGACCCCCGGCGCCGCACGGCCCTCCGTCCCGCCGTCGACACGCACCGGCGGAGCGGCGGGAGCCTCGCCGCCGTGGAGGAACCGGAGCGCGGCGAACGCCGCCAGCGCCGCCGCGACGACCCACGCCGCTGTCGATGCCCTTGCCTGATCGAACACGCACGCGAAACTAGGAGCGCGCGACGCACGCGTGGGTTGTGGGTGTTACGAAATTGCGCAGGGTGTGCAACAAGTGGGTGCGGACGTCGCGCGTCGTACGCACCGCGGGCGCGGTCGGCCTACCGCACCTCGAACCCGCTCAGTCCCTCCGGCTCCTCCTCCGCGACGTCGGCCCGTTCCACCGCCGCCCCGCGCGGCCCGCGCTCGCACGCGTTGACCATGGACTCGACGGCATCCGGCGCGCCCTCGAACACCGCCTCGACAGTCCCGTCGGGGCAGTTGCGCACCCATCCGGCCACCTCGCGGCTCCGGGCCGCGGAGCGCACGGTGTAGCGGAACCCGACGCCCTGGACGCGCCCGTGGACAATCACGCGCCTGCGGACGGGCTGGCTCATACTCTGCGGCCGACGTTCACGACGAAAGGTGATACCCGAAGATGGAAGCCTCGACGCGTGTGGAGCCGGCCTGGGGCGTCGACTCGGAGTACGGCCGCCTGCTGGACGTGCTCCTCTGCCCGCCGGAGCACTTCCGCTGGCTCCCCACCAGCTCGATCTCCCGCGCGACGCTAGACGCCGGCCTCGTGTTCAGCCACGAGCAGGCGGTGAGCCAGCACGCCGAGATGGTCTCCGTCTACGAGCAGGCGGGTGTGCGCGTGCACTACCTCGAGGCCGGGCCGGAGCTCCCTTACCAGGTCTTCGCGCGCGATTCGAGCATCAACGTCCCCGGCGGTCCCATCGTCACTCAATGCGCCCAGTGGTGGAGGAGGGGCGAATATGCCCCGGTCATTCGCTTCTACCAGCAACAGGACATTCCGATCAAGGAGATGGTGACCGCGGGGTCCTTCGAGGGCGGCGATTTCATGATCGTCGAGCCCGGAGTCGCCGCGATTGGCACCGGAGAAGAGAGAACACAAGAGAAAGCCGCGCGACAGGTGGCAGGTTGGCTCGAGGCCGAGGGCTGGGAGGTCCGCGTGGAGCGGATACCGCCGCACTTCCTCCACATCGACGTCCTCGCATGCATGCTCGGCGAGAGGCTGGCCGCGGTCTGCGTCGAGCAGGCGTCGACGGGGTTCGTCCGCTGGCTCGAGTCCCACAAGGTCGAGATCGTGCCCGTGACCCTCGAGGCCGCGATGAAGCTCGGGGTGAACGGCGTTTCGCTCGGCGGCGATCGGGTGATCTCGACCGCCGAGTCGAGCGACCTGAACGACCGGCTGCGAGCGCTCGGCCTGACGGTCTACGACCCCGAGCTGTCGGCGTTCACGCTCGGCGGCGGCGGGGTGCACTGTCTGATGCAGGCGATCCGGCGCGAGCGCGTCGCCTAGCGGCGCGGACGAAGGCTGCGCTCAGCGGGGGCGGGCGGGCGGCCGCCTACTACTCGACGACCACCCGCAGGGTCCGTAGCCGGCGGTCGCTCGCGCCGCGCAGGCTGCCGCCGTGGTCCAGCGCCTGCTGGATGTAGTCGAGCGTCTCTGCGGTCATCCGCTCGCCCGGCAGCACGTTCGGTATCCCCGGCGGGTACGCGGCCAGCGACTCGGCGGCCACGCGCCCCACCGCCTCGCGGGCGGGCACGACCTCCTGTGGCCCGAGGAACGCCTCGCGGGGGGTCATCACGAGCTCGCCCCATGGGGGTGGCGGCGCGAACGCCTCGCGACTGCGGTCGCCGGGCTCCGGCAGGGCGGCCAGGGCTCCTTCGAGCGCCTCGATCAGACGGCTCACCGCCGACCCGTCCTCACCCATGCCGAAGAGGGCGACCATCACGTTCTCGCCGGCGAGCTCGAGGTGAACGTCGTAGCGCTCGCGCACGAGGTCGGCCAGCTCGTAGCCGCTCGCGCCGGTGCCACGCACGTCGATCGCGAGGCGCAGCGGGTCGTAGTCCGCGACTCCGGGGGCGCCTGCCAGCTGTTCGTCGAGGACGTCGAGGCCGGGCAGCCCGCGTACGGTGCTACGCGCCGTCTCGAGGGCGGCCATCGTCTGACCGAGCAGCTCCTGCCCGCGGGTGGCGGCGAGCCTTCGCGCCGCGTCGAGCGAGCCGGAGAGCAGCGAGCTCGGACTCGTCGATTCGAGCAGGGTCACGCAGCGATCCACGACCTGCTCGTCGATCCGGCCGCCGTGCCCGAGGTGCACGATCGCCGACTGTGTGACGCTGCCGAGGATCTTGTGCGTGCTCGACACGACCAGGTCGGCACCGAGCGAGAGCGCGTGCGCCGGCAGGTCCGGGTGGAAGGCGAAGTGGGCGCCCCATGCCTCGTCGACGACGAGCGGCACCCCGTGCGAGTGCGCCGCCTCGGCGAGACCGGCGACGTCGGCGACGGCGCCGAAGTACGTCGGAGAGACGACCGTCGCGCCGACGGCACCCGGGGTCTCGCGCAGGGCGCGATCGAGCGCGTCCGGCGTGATGCAGTGCGCGACGTGCAGCTCCGGGTCCAGCTCGGGCGCCGCGAAGGTCGGGCGGAGTCCCGAGACCACCAGCGCGTCGATCGTGCTCGAGTGCGCGTTCCGCTGCACGACCACCTCGCGGCCGCTGTGCGCCAGCGCGACCAGCGCGACGTGGTTCCCCTGCGACGCCCCGTTGATCAGGAACCAGCTGCGTCGCGCGCCCCACGCCTCGGCGGCGAGCGCCTGCGCCTGGTGGAACGGGGTCGGCTCCGGGCCGACGTCGATGCCAGGCGTGAGCGCGGGGATGTCGAGCTCGAGCGCCGCGTCGCCCATCGCCTCGCGGAGGCCCGGGTCGACCGCGATCCCGCCCTTGTGCCCGGGGACGTGGTACCGGCCCGGATGGCGCCGCGCGTACGCGAGCAGCGCGTCCAGGTACGGCGTCTCCGTCTGCGGCGGCGTGGGGCCCTCCTCGCGCCGACGGCCGGTCGCGGGCTCCGATACCGACATCGCGGCGAGTCTAGAGAGCGGTTCGGGCTGCACGCAGTGCAGCCTCGGCGGCGTCTTCTGCGGATCCCACCCGCTCGATCGCCTCCACCGGCTCGCCGCCGACGGCGAGCTCCCAGGTGCCGATGCCGACGACGGGCTTGCCGGCACGGAGCGCCAGCGCAATCTCGGACAACGTCCCGAAGCCGCCGCCGACCGCCACGACCGCATCGGCCGCGCGGACGACAAGTGCGTTGCGGCCCTCGCCCAGCCCGCTGGCGAGCGCGACGTCCACGTACGGGTTCGCGTCGCGCCGGTCGGCGCCCGGCAGGATCCCGACCGTCGTGCCGCCCGCCGCCTTGGCGCCCCGGCAGGCCGCTTCCATCACGCCGCCGAGCCCGCCGCAGACCACCACGGCGCCCCGCCGCGCGAGCTCACCGCCCACGGCCTCCGCGGCCTCGACCTGTGCGGGATCGGCCGCGCCTGGGCCGACGACGGCCACGTAGGGAGAGTCCGTCAGGGCCGCTCCGGCGGCACGTCGCGAAGCGTCGGAGCGTCGCCCTCGGGGTCGTCCGGCGGTGTGTCGCGGACGGCCGGAGCGTCACTCCTGGGATCGCCGCGCGGGGCATCGCGGACGGCCGGAGCGTCACTCCTGGGATCGCCGCGCGGGGCATCGCGGACCGCCGGGGCCTCGTCGTCCGGCGCATCGCTCAGCCTGGTTGCGCCCGGGGGTCTCACGGAGCCCGGCGCCCCGGGCGGCCTTGTCGCGCCCGGCTCGTCTCGCAGCAGCGTCGGCGGCCGGCTGCCCGGCTCGTCGCGCGGTGCGTCGCGCAACCTCGTCGGGCCGGGGCGGGGGCCGGGGCCGGCGCTGGGGCTCGGGCCGCGGGCCGGGTCGTCGGCCGGCCTCGTCGCGCCTGGGCCCGGAGCGTCGCCCGCGCTCGCGCCTCTCGCCCGCGGCTCGTCGCGGGGCGGGGTCGCCCGGCGCCCGGTCCCGCCCGGCGAGCCCGGCGCCGGTCGCGGCCGCACGTCGACCGCAAGCGAGATGTGCGCCCACGCGAGCAGGGCGCCCACCACCATCAGCGCGGCGCCGCCCAGCGCGAGCCATGTCCCGACGGCGTGGCCACGCCCGCTCGCGACGATCGCCGGCGGATCGTTCACCACCTGCGACAGCACGATGAGGATCGTCACCACGGCGCCGATCAGCGATCCGAGCGGCGAGAGCGGCTCGCGGATCAGCCCCATGCCGCCCGCGAGCGACACGATCGACAGGAGGGCGAGCGCGACCAGCACGAGGTCGAGTGCCTCGAACACCGTGAACCCGGTGACGCCGTCGTACCAGTCGAGAAAGAGGCTGACGATCAGCAGCACGCCGCCGACGGCGGCGATCAGCGGACCGAGTGGCAGGCGGCGCTCCACCCCATCACCTCACGACGAAGTTGACGAGCTTGTCCGGCACGACGACCGTCTTCACTATCTGCCGCCCGTCGAGCCGCGACGTGACCTTGTCGGACCCGCGCGCGATCTCCTCGAGCGTCTCGCGGCTGGCGCCGGCCGGCGCCGGCAGCCTGTCCACCAGCTTCCCGTTCATCTGCACCACCAGCTGGATCTCGTCGGCGGCGAGCAGCGCCCGGTCCGCGACCGGCCAAGCCTGCTCCCATACGCGGTCGCCGGTCATCATCTCGTACACCTCGGCGCCCAGGTGCGGCGCGAAGGGGAAGATCAGGGAGCCGGCCGTGGCGACCGCGAAGCGGACGTGGCCGGGCGGGTCCTGGTCGCGGCGACGGTAGATCTCGTTCGTCAGCTCCATCACAGCGGCGATCGCCGTGTTGAACCCGAAGCTCTCCTCCTCCAGGTCGCGCGTGACGCGGTCGATGGCCCAGTGGGTCTTCCGCAGCAGCGGCGACGCCTCTCCGTCGGGGCTGTCCTCGACTCGCTCGGCGGTCTCGTGCGCCACCGTCCACAGCCGCGAGAGAAACCGGTGCACGCCCCCGACGCCGGCGTCCTGCCAGTCCGCGTCCTTCTGCGGCGGGCCGATGAAGAGGATGTAACAGCGCAGCGTGTCGGCGCCGAAGCGCTCGATGTACTCGCTGGGCGAGACCGTGTTGCCGCGCGACTTGGACATCTTCGCGCCGTCGCGCGTGATCATCCCCTGCGTGAAGAGCCGCGCGAACGGCTCCTGCACGTCGAGCAGGCCCATGTCCGCGAGCGCCTTCACGAAGAAGCGCGCGTACATCAGGTGCAGGATCGCGTGCTCGACCCCGCCGATGTACTGGTCGACCGGCATCCACCTGCGCAGCACCTCGCGGTCCCACGGCGCCTCGGAGTTGTGGGGGTCGCAGTAGCGCAGGAAGTACCAGGACGAGTCGACGAACGTGTCCATCGTGTCGGTCTCGCGGCGGGCGGGCCCGCCGCAGCGCGGGCACTCGGTGATCAGCCAGTCCTCCGCCGTCGCCAGCGGCGACCTGCCCTTCGGCGCATAGTCCTCGATGTCGGGCAGCTCGACCGGCAGCTGGTCCTCGGGGACGGGCACCATCCCGCAGTCGTCGCAGTACAGGATTGGGATCGGGCAGCCCCAGTAGCGCTGGCGCGACAGGAGCCAGTCGCGCAGCCGGTAGTTCACCGTCGGCTGCCCCAGCCCGCGCTCCCGCAGCCATTCGGTGATCGCCCGCTTCGCCTCCGGCGCCGGCATGCCGGTGAACTCGCCGGAGTTCACGAGCCGCTCGCCCTCGCTGTGGCCGACGAACGCCTCGCCCTCCGGCGCGTCGCCGTCCGCGGGCTCCACTACGCGGCGGATCTCGAGGCCGAACTTCTCGGCGAACTCGAAGTCGCGCTCGTCGTGCGCCGGCACGGCCATGATCGCGCCGGTGCCGTACTCCATCAGCACGTAGTCGGCGACGAAGACGGGGATCTCCTCTCCGGTGACCGGGTTGGTGACCGTATGGCCGAGCGGCACGCCGGTCTTCTCCCGGTGCTCGGCGCCGCGGTCCTCGGCCGACGCCGCCAGCACGTGGTTCACGTACTGGTGGACCTCCGGCGCGTCGCTCATGCGGAACACGTCGGGGTGCTCGGGAGCCATGACGAAGAACGTTGCGCCGAAGAGGGTGTCCGGGCGCGTGGTGAACACTGGGTAGTCGATGCCGAGCGCCTCGCAGCGGAAGATCACCTCGGCGCCCTCCGAGCGGCCGATCCAGTTCTCCTGCATCGTCACGACGTGCGGCGGCCACTCGATCGTCGCCATGTCCTCGAGCAGCCGGTCGGCGTAGTCCGTGATGCGGAAGAACCACTGCTCGAGCTGGCGCACCTCGACCTCGGACCCGCACCGCTCGCAGCGCCCGTCGATCACCTGCTCGTTCGCGAGCACGGTCGCGTCCACCGGGCACTACTTGACCGCCGCGTCCTTGCGGTAGGCCAGACCGCGCTCGTAGAAGCGCAGGAAGAGCCACTGGGTCCAGCGGTAGTACTCGGGCTGGTGAGTGCCGAACTCGCGCGTCCAGTCGATCGAGATGCCCCACCGCTTCATCTCACGCCGGAACGCCGCGATCGATTCGTCCGTGGACCCGCGCGGGTGCTGCCCCGTCTTGATCGCGTGGTTCTCGGCCGGCAGGCCGAAGGCGTCGTAGCCCATCGGGTGCAGCACGAGGGCGCCGTTACGGCGACGAAAATGGGCCACCGCGTCGCCGACCGAGTAGTTCTTCAGATGGCCGATGTGCGGCTCGCCGCTGGTGTAGGGCAGCATCTCGAGCACGTAGGCCATCGGGCGATCGCCGGTGTCGTCGTTCGACACCTCCCAGGTGTGCTCGTCCTCCCACACCTTCTGCCACTTGGGCTCGATCTGGTTCGGGTCGTAGCGATCCATGCTGGCCAGCAAGGGTACAGTCGCCCGCGATGGCGTTCGCGGTGCAGCACGCCGGGGTGCGCGAGGGGCTCGAGCTCGCATACGTGCGCGAGGGCGAGGGCGGCTATCCGCTCCTGCTCGTGCACGGCTGGCCCGAGACGAAGCGGATCTGGTGGCGGAACATCGAGCCGCTCGCGGAGGCCGGATTCGAGGTGATCGCTCCCGACCTGCGCGGCTTCGGCGACTCCGGACTCGCACCGGACGACCGCTACGACGCCGCCGCCCACGCGCGCGACATGGAGGCGCTGGTCCGCGGGGTGCTGGGGCACGAGCGGGCGGCGGTGTGCGCGGGGGACCTGGGAGGCGTCGTGGCGCAGGACCTGTCGCTCCGCTTCGAGGGGTTCGTCTCGCGGCTCGTCCTCTTCAACACGATCCCGCCGCTGCTCCCGGAGTCGCCTCAGCAGCTCCCGCGCGAGACGCGCATGGCCGCCGACTACTTCATCCGCCAGTCGCGTGACGCCGACGGGCTTGCCGCCGAGCTCGACACGCCGGAGAAGCGGCAGCGCTACGTCGCCCAGATGTACGGGCCGAGGTTCTGGGCCGCCCCCGGCGCGTTCGGGCGCGAGGACGTGGATTTCATGACGGAGCCGTTCGGCGACGCCGACCGCTTTCGCGCCTCGATCGCCAACTACGAGTACGCCGGCGGGCCGCGGAAGGCCCCGGACGCACTGCGCATGACAGAGCCGAACCCGACGCCGACGTTGATCCTGTACGGGCCCGAGGACCACGTCATCCCGCGCGACTTCCCGCACCGCATGGCGGTCGCGTTCCCCGAGCGCTGCGGGCCGTTCGTGGTGGACGGCGCGGGGCACTTCCTCCAGTGGGAGCGGGCGGACGTCCTGAACGGCGCGATTCGCTGGCTTTGCGGGGACCTTCTGAGACAATCGGCGGGATGAGCACCACCGACGAGCCCGGACCCGGGGAGCTCGCGGCGACCCAGGTCAAGGAGGTCGTCGCCGCCGCCCAGGCCGCGGCCGAGCGGATCAAGGAGGAGGCCCGCCGGGTGGCGGAGGAGGAGCTGGCCGAGGCGCGACGGGCCGCGGACGAGGAGCTCGAGCACGCCCGCCGGCAGGCGATCGAGTTCGACCGCGACACGCGGCGCGAGGCGAACCGCATCGTCGACGAGGCGAAGCGCGAGGCCGCCGCGACCAGAGCGGAGACCCAGCGGGCGGTCGAGGGCCGAGTCGAGCGCGCCGAGCGGGCCGCCTCGGAGGTGCTCGCCGACGCGCAGGCGTTGAGCGAGGGACTTCGGCAGCTGGGCGAGTTGCTGACCGAGCAGGGCGAGCGCATCCTGCGAGAGGTGCACGCCGCCCACCGGCAGATGCAGGCGGACCTCAAGGTGGGACCCGGGCGCCCGGGCGCCGGCGCGGAGCCGGCCGACCTGCCGCCGGCCGCCCGCGAGCGGCCCCGCCCCGGCACCAGCCAGGGGCGCGAGCGGCTCGACGTGCCCACCTGGGTGGCCGGGCAGCGGTAGCGCGTCCGCCCGGGCTGGGCGGCGGTAGCGCGTCCGCCCGGGCTGGGCGGCGGTAGCGGGTCCGCCCGGGCTGGGCGGCGATAGCGGGTCCGCCCGGGCCGGGCGGCGGTAGCGCGTCCGCGCCGGCCGGGCGCGGATTTCGCCCCCCGCCCGGCCGCGCGGGCGGCGGCTGCGATCATCAGCGGCCGACTCCACATGGCCGCCGGAACGGACATCGGGGAAGAGCACCTCGTCGAGACCGAGCACCGCGTCACGCCGCTCGAGCTCTTCTTCGACCTCGTGTTCGTGTTCGCGCTCACCCAGGTCACGACCCTGATGGCGCGCGAGTCCAGCTGGGCCGACCTTGGCCGCGGCATGCTGATGCTGATCGCGCTCTGGTGGGCGTGGGCCGCCTACGCGTGGCTGACGAACACGATCGATCCCGACGAGGGCCGCGCGAGGATCGCGATGTTCGTCTCGATGACGGCGATGCTGATCGCCGCGCTGGCCGCGCCGGACGCCTTCGCCGACTACGGCGTGCTCTTCGCCTGCGCCTACTTCGTCGTGCGCGTCATGCACATCGTGGTCTACGCGGAGGCGACCGGCGACATCGCGATCCACGAGGCCGCCCTGCGACTCGCGCGTACCGCCGTTCCGGCCCCGGCGCTGCTGATCGTGGCGGCGCTGCTCGACTCGCCCGCGCGCGAGATCGTCTGGATCGTCGCCCTCACGATCGACCTGGCGGGGCCGTACGTCTTCGGCATTCGCGGGCTGACCGTGCATCCCGCGCACTTCGCCGAGCGCTTCGGGCTGGTGGTGATCATCGCCCTGGGCGAGTCGATCGTGGCGATCGGCGTCGGCGCCGAGGGGACCTCGCTGAGCGTGGGAGTGGTGGTGGCCGCCGTGCTCGGCGTGGTGGTGTCGGCCGCGCTCTGGTGGTCCTACTTCGACGTGGTGGCGGTAGTGGCCGAGCGCAGGTTCCGCCGGATGCGCGGATACGCGCAGGTCCGCCTCGCCCGCGACTCCTACGCCTACCTCCACCTGCCGATGATCGCCGGGATCGTGCTGCTCGCGCTCGGAATCAAGAAGACGGTGGGCCACTACGACGAGCCGCTCGAGGCTGTGCCCGCGCTCGGCCTGCTGGGCGGCATCGCGCTCTACTACACGGGCCACGTGGGGTTCCGCCTGCGCAACCTCGGCAGCCTGAACCGGCAGCGGCTGCTGATCGCGATCGTCTGCCTGGCGCTGATGCCGCTCGCCGTCGAGATCGACGCTCTCATCTCGCTGGCGATCGCCGCCGCCCTGACGGGCGGGCTGGTCGCCTACGAGGCGATCCGGTTTGCGGAGTCCCGCGCGAGGATCCGCGGGCCGGAGGCCGACGCGATGACGGCGCCCTGATCTTCGCCGACGGGCGCCGGCGGGCCCAGGCGCGCGTACGGCCGGCCGTGGCGGCTGATCTCGATCACCCCGCCGGCGGCGGCGCGTTCGAGGTACAGGCCGAAGTGGTTGCGGAACTCGTTGCTGCCGGTGCGCAGGACCCCGGCGTGACGATCGGGGGAGGGAGTGGAGCTGAGGGGGCTCGAACCCCTGGCCTCCACGCTGCCAGCGTGGCGCTCTTCCAGCTGAGCTACAGCCCCAGCGAACTCGAAGTCTGTCGCAAGATTAATGCAGGCGCGCTGGCCGTTTCGGGTGGGCGCATGCCTCAGGTAGATCGCCCTCCGCCCGGCGACGAGGGCGCTGGGAAGAAGGTAGCAGCGGTCGGTGCCGTCGCAGTACACGGCCACCAAGTCGATCTCCTTCTCGGTATACGAGGCGGAGCGATGACCGCTGAAGGTGACGCTGTGCGTCTGAAGGTTGACTTTGATGACGCCGGCCGCGCGATCCAGCCCGCCCCATTTGCACTGCACGCGGAGGATGCGATCGCCGATCTCGAACCCCAGGTCGTAGCGGCCGTGCTCCGCCACCGGCCTGAGGACGGGGATGCCCAGCCGCGTCGCCGCGGCGGCGATCTCGGCCTCGGCGATCGCCCCTTTCTGGTTGGTCGTCAGCACGAACACATGTTCGCACGGCGCCCGGACGGAACTACCCCACCGAGCGCGCCGGCGCCTCGCCCCACAGCTGTTCGAGGCGGTAGTAGTCGCGCGCGTCCGGCGTGAAGATGTGGACCACGCAGTCGAGGTAGTCGAGCAGGATCCATCGGGATTCGCGGTCGCCCTCGGTGCGGCGCGGCAGCAGGCGGTCGTCCGCTTGCTTCAGCTCCTGGTAGATCGCGTCGTGGATCGCCTTCGTCTGGCGCTCCGTGTTGCCCGAGCAGATCACGAAGAAGTCCGTGTAGCTGACGATTCCGCGCAGGTCGATCACGCGGATGTCGATCGCCTTCTTGTCGGCGGCGATCGCCGCGATTCGCTCGGCGAGTGCGGCGGAGTCTCGCTGCAGCTCGGTCATGCCTTGGCCCGTTCCCCGGCGGGCGCGTCCGAAGCATCGGCGGGAGCCGGCTCCTTCGAAGCATCGGCGGTGTCGGGAGCGGACGGCTCGTTCCCGGCCGGCCCGCCCGGCGCGAGCGCCGCCGCGGCCGGCCCCGCCCCCGGCGCCCGGTACAGCCCCTCCCCCTCGATGTACTCCGCCACGGCGTCCGGCACCAGGTACCGGATCGGCTCGCCGCGGGCCGCTCGGCGGCGGATCATCGTCGACGAGACCTGGATCAGCGGCATGTCCAGATAGCGCACCCGGTCGGCGCCCTTGAGGCGTGCGATCTTGATCCCGATCGCGTTGCGGGTCCAGCTGATCCGTTCCACGACCGCCACGGTCGCCAGCTCCAACACCTCCTCCGGCTCGTGCCAGCTCGGCAGCGCGGCGGCCTGGTCGCCGCCGAGGATCAGGAACAGCTCGTCGTCCGGCGCGGACTCGCGCATCGACCGCAGGGTGTCGGACGTGTACGACGGACCGGTGCGGTCGAGCTCCAAGCGGGACACCGAGAAGCGCTCGTCGTCGCCGGTCGCGCGCTCGGCCATCTCGAGCCGCGCCTCCGCGCCCGGGTCGCTCTCCAGCTCGCGGTGCGGCGCCTCGCCCACCGGGATCCACACCACCTTCTCGAGCCCGAGCTGCAGGAGCGCCTCCTGCGCGCACACCAGGTGACCGATGTGCGGCGGGTTGAAGGTGCCGCCGAGGATGCCTACTCGCACCTAGCGCGGCACCTACTCGCGCACCTGCCCCGAGCCCTCGATCACGAACTTGTAGGTCGTCAGCTCGCGCAGGCCGATCGGGCCGCGGGCGTGCAGCTTCTGGGTCGAGTTGCCGATCTCGGCGCCCATCCCGAAGACCGCGCCGTCGGTGAAGCGGGTGGAGGCGTTGACGTAGACGCAGGCCGCGTCGACCCCCTCGGTGAACGCCTGGGCCGACTCCGTCGAGCCGGTCACGATCGCCTCCGAGTGGCCGGACCCGTAGCGGTTCACGTGGTCGATCGCCTCGTCGACGGAGTCCACAACGCGCACAGCGAGGATCAGCGCGTGGTACTCGGTCTCCCAGTCCTCCTCGGTCGCGTCCCCCAAGGAATCGGCGAGCTCGCCGGCGACCGACCGCGCGCGCCCGTCCACCCGCAGCTCCACGCCCGACTCGCGCAGCTCGCGCAGCACGCGCGGCAGGTAGTCCGGGGCGATGTCGGAGTGGACGACGAGCGTCTCGGCCGCGTTGCACACCGACGGCCGCTGCACCTTCGCGTTGACCGCGATCGCTACCGCGTCGTCGAGGTCCGCCGTCGCGTCCACGAACACGTGGCAGTTGCCCGCGGCGGCGTACATCACGGGCACCGTGGCGTGCTCCTTCAGGGCAGCCTTCAGCCCCTCGCCGCCGCGCGGGATCACGAGGTCGACGATGCCGTCCTGGGTCGAGATCTCGCGCAGCTCGTCGCGGTCGCCACCGGTGACGATCGAGATCGCCCCGTCGGGCACGCCCGCGCCGCGCGCCGCCGTGGACGCGACCTGTGCCAGCACCGCGTTCGAGTGCGCCGCCGTCGACGACCCGCGCAGCACGATCGCGTTGCCCGACTTGAGGCACAGCGCCGAGCAGTCGATCGTTACGTTCGGGCGCGCCTCGTACACGACCGCCACCACACCGAGCGGCACCCGCACGCGCCTCACGTCGAGACCGTTGGGGAGCCTGTGACCGTCGATCGTCTCGCCGACCGGGTCCGGCAGTGCGGCGATCGTGCGCACGTCGCCGGCGATGCCCGAGAGCCGCTCCTCGTTCAGCATCAGCCGGTCGAGCAGCCCGCTGTGGAGCCCGGCCTCCTCGCCGGCCTCGACGTCGCGCGCGTTCGCCTCGAGGATCTCGTCCGCGCGCTGCTCGAGCGCGTCTGCCATCGCGAGCAGCGCCGCGTTCTTCGTCTCCGTGTTCAGTCGTGCCAGCGCCAGCGACGCCCGCTTGGCGGTGGCGCATACCTGCGCGACGGACTCGGCGGTGGTGGCCATCCCGGCAAGGGTACCGGGCGGGATCCGGCGCGCCCTGGCACCCCACCGCAGAGTAGTGTCACGCAACCCACCGGCTCTACAATTCCCCGGGTGCTCCCCCGCACCTACGACAACCAGGTCTGCTCGATCGCCCGCACGCTCGAGGTGATGGGCGACCGCTGGACGG
>DASXAA010000065.1:0-25675 GCA_036407035.1 Thermoleophilaceae bacterium
CTCGGCCGTGATCAGGTTGGTCGAGATCTCGGACATCGCCTCGGGGGTCTTGTTCTCGAAGCTGTTCGTCACGGTGAGCATGCCGGCCGACGCCATCTCGATCGGCACGAGGCTCGGGTGCGGCGTGTACATGAGCGCGAGCCCGACGTCGTGGTCGCGCAGGAGTCCCGCGTACGCCGCCTGCTCCCGGCGCGGCAGCAGGTGGAGCGTCGCGCCGCTCCCCAGCCCGGCCCGCCCGCCGGACTCGACCGTGCCGATGCCGTGGAGGTCCCAGTCCCCCTCGAAGACGCCCTCCTCCACCGCCCGGCTCAGCGCGAGCACCCCGAGCTCGAACATGTTGCGTGACGCGTGCGGCTCCGGGCGGGCGTAGAACAGGAGGCTGCGCCTGCTCCTCCCCGCCAGCTCCGCCGCCGACGGCGGCTCGACGGCCGTGATCGCGTTCTGGAAGGCCGCGGAGCGCTCGTCTCCGGCCGCCTGGCCCGCCGCGTACACGCCGAGCCCGTGGCGGCGGAAGTAGTCGCGCAGCAGCTCGGTCGAGAACAGCGCGGTGTGCGGGAACCGGTAGGACTCGGCCGCCAGCGCGGCGTACGTGCCCATCGGGAACGTGAACGGCTCGTACTCCTGGATCAGGTAGAGGAAGCGCTCCCCGCCGAGCGACCGGACGGCGTGCCGGGCGATGTGGGCCGTCCACCAGGTGGTGGCGATGAAGCGGTCGGAGCGGGTGACCTCGAGGCCTGTCGACTCGCGTCCGAACGCGACCTCCACACCGTCGAAGACGCCCGCGAGCCCGCTGTATGACTCGACCCTCTGCTTCCAGCTCCGCGGCAGGACGCCCACCGGGTCGACGGTCACGACGCGCACCCGCGCGCCCCGCTCCGCCAGCCGCCGCGCCAGGTTCAGCTTGGCGATGTAGCCGCCGAAGAAGTGCTCCAGGTCGATCGTGGGGATCAGCAGGTTCACCCGCTGCGGGCCCTCGTCCGTGACCGCGAGCTCGAGCGGGGCGATCTTGCCGGCCACGACGCGCGCCGTCGGACTGTCGGGGCCGCGCCGGGACGGACGCTGGATCAGCCTGGTGGGCGGGCGCGCGTCGATCGCGAGCCGCCGGCGCGGCCGCTTCAGCCCGCGCGCGGTCCCGGCTACGAGGTGCGACCAGCCGAAGCCGAAGAACAGTCCAAGCTCGGCGCCGAGCGTCTCCGGTTGCCGCCCCGTCAGCTCGCGGGCCGCGCGCCCGACCAGCCGCGCCAGCTCGACGGGCGAGCGGTCGGCGCGCAGGAAGCGGTCGATCGCCCGCCGCTTGGGCGGGGCCATGCGGTCCCCGCAGCGCATCCTCAGGATCGTGGCGCACTGGAGCAGTCGGCAGCCGTCGACGAAGTAGGTGAGCCTCCACTTCCTGACGCGGTCGCGCAGGGGGCGGCGCCAGCCGGCGATCCGCTCCCGCAGCGCGGGCATCCGGTTCGCCTCGGCGTGGCCGAGCACGGCGGCGCCGTGCTGCACGTAGTCGTAGAGGGGGCGGTCGACGAAGCCGATGTCGCCGAGCGCGAGCGCGGTCAGCCCGACCCAGTGGTCGTGGAAGTGCCCGAACTGGCCCGGCGGGAAGGGCAGCGCCCGGTCGAGCACCTCGCGCCGGAAGAGCGACGCGGCGCCCGTCACGGAGTTCGCGACGAGGACCGACGTCAGGCTCTCGTAGTTGTTGCGGCGGCGGTCCCAGTAGGTGTCCGAGACGACCGCGCCGTCGCGCGAGATGATCCGGGCGTCGCTGTACACGAGCTGGGCGTGGCCGAGCTCCGCCAGCAGGGTCGCGAGCTTGTCGGGGTACCAGTAGTCGTCCTGGTCGGCCATCGCGACGTACCGCGCGGACGCCGGCGCCATCGCCAGCGCCCGCTCGAAGTTGTGGTAGAAGCCGAGCCGCCGCGGCGAGCGCGACAGGACGAAGCGCGGGTCGGCGGCCAGCGCCTCCTGCATCGCCGCGTAGGTCTCGGGGCTCGAGCAGTCGTCGCTCACCACGCAGATCCAGTTGCGGTGCGACTGGGCCAGGATCGACTCGAGCTGGCGCCGGAACAGCCCCATCGGCGGCTCGTGGGTCGCCATGCAGACCGCGACGAAGGGTCCCGCGGAGGGGTCGGGCGGCTCGAGCTCGAGCGGCGGCGGCCCTTCCACAAGCGGTACGCGGGCCAGCTCGGCGACCGCCTCCCGCCCGTCGTCCAGGGTCGCCCTCAGGAGCAGCTCGCAGGTGCCGCCGGCGGGCCGGGCGTCGATCCGCACGATGCCCCAGAACCCGCTCCGGAAGGTGTCCGGGGCGCCGTTCTCGGCCCCGTATGCCTCGAACACGTCGCGGCGCGGCATCCCGTGCGCCATCACCGGCTGCTCGCCGCCGTCGACGACCAGGGCGAGTGAGCGGACGTGGTCCTCCGGCGAGAAGCACCAGCCGCAGACGAACAGCGCGGTCTCGCTCCCGGCGGTCAGCGCGGGCGGCGGCGGGATGTCCAGAGCAACCTCGAGGGACGCCAAGCGGCCTCACCCTACACACGCCGCCGCGGCCGCCCCTGTGCGCGGTTCGCGGATGCGGTGTGCTACCAATGCGAGGCAGTGGGCAGACGTCGCACGGTGCTAACCCTCGCCCTTGTCGTCGCGTTCCTGGCGACCCCTGCCGGCGCCCTCGCGCAGAGCGCCGGGGACGAGCAATACGCCGATCCGTTCGGCTCGCAGCCCCCGGGGGAGAAGCAGAATCAGCAGAGCTCGCCTCCGGCCACATCGTCGCCCGCCAGTCCGGCGCCGGCCGCCGGCGGCGACGGCACGGCGTCCGCGGCGCCGACGGCGCAGCCGGCGCAGGCGGACCCGGCGCTCCCGCGCACAGGTGGCTTCCCGGCCCCCCTGCTCGGTGCGATCGGCTACGCGCTGCTCGTCGCCGGGGCCGCCTTCAGGCGCCAGCTGCGGTGAGAGGTTCCGCGCCGGCGGCTCCGTGAAGGTCGCCGTCGACGGCCGCGCCCTGCGGCCCGGGGCCGTGCGTGAGCGGGGCGTGGCGCGCTATCTGCGCCAGCTGCTGGAGGCGCTCGGGACCGCGCATCCCGGCGACGAGTACGCCGTGCTGGTGGCGGGCGGCAGTGAACCGGAGCCGTTCCGCGCGTCCGGCGTGCGCCTCGTGCGTACGCGCCTGCCGGGGCGCGTGCTGTTCGGCGCCGCGGCGCTGACCGGCCGGCCGCGGCTCGACCGCCTCGTGGGCGGCTGCGACGTCGCGTGGGTGCCGGCTCCCTCGCCGGTCGCCGTCTCCGGGGAGGTGCCGCTCGTCCTCACGGTGCACGACCTCGCGTTCGAGCATCGCCCCGCCGACTTCAGCCGCTACGACCGGCTCTGGCACGCCCTCGCGCGGTCGCGCTCGCTGGCGCGGCGGAGCGCGCGGGTGGTCTGCGTGTCGCGCGCGGTGGCGGACGCCGCGATCGCCGAGTGGGGGCTCGACGCCGACCGCGTGCGCGTGGTGCCGTCGGGCCCGGGGCGCCCGGCCGGCCCGGCGGAGGAGCGGCCGCCCGCCGGGGGCGCGGCCGGGCTCCCGGACTCCTTCATCCTCTGCGTCGGCGCGCTCGAGCCGCGCAAGCTGCCGCTCGTGCTGCTCGACGCCCACCGGCGCGCCCGCGCGCGCGGGCTGCAGGCGGGGCTCGTGTTCGCGGGCGACGGCCCCCTGAGACCGGAGCTCGCGCGATCGGGTGCTGCGGCCGTGCTCGGGCACGTGCCGGACCCGGTCCTCGAGGCGCTCTACGGCCGCGCGCTCGCGGTGGCGTGCGTCTCGCGTGAGGAGGGGTTCGCGTTCACCCCGGTCGAGGCGCTCGCGAGGGGCACGCCCGCCATCGTCGCCGACCAGCCGGTGTTCGCGGAGACGGTCGCGGACGGCGCGCTGCGCGTGCCGCCGGGCGATGCGGAGGCGCTCGCCGCCGCCCTGCTGCGGATCGAGCGGGAGGACGGCCTCCGCGAGCGGCTCGTAGCCGCCGGACGGGCGGCCGTGGCGCGGCTGTCGTGGGAGGAGGCCGCCCGCGCGACGCGGGAGACCCTGGCCGAGGCGGCCCGATGACGGGCCTGGCGATCGTCACCGTGATCCACGACTCGGCCGCGGACCTCGATCGTCTGCTCGACTCGATCGACCGTCACCTCGACCCGCGCCCGGCGCTCGTCGTCGTGGACAGCGGCTCGAGCGACGACGGCGCCGACCGCGCGCGCGAGCGCGGCGCAGCCGTCGTCACCCTGGACGGGAACCTCGGCTTCGGCGCCGGCTGCAACGCCGGCCTCGAGCGGGTGGACCGGCCCGTGACCGCGCTCGTGAACCCGGACGTGGAGCTGCTCGACGACGGCATCGGCCGC
The DNA here is from genome assembly GCA_036407035.1 of Thermoleophilaceae bacterium. Lineage (GTDB taxonomy): Bacteria > Actinomycetota > Thermoleophilia > Solirubrobacterales > Thermoleophilaceae > JACVRW01. Next base: position 4,348 of record DASXAA010000065.1, read on the forward strand.
CTGGCGCTCGCGGCCGGCGAGCGCGAGGCGCTGCTCGCGCCCCGGCTGCTGAACAGCGACGGCTCGGTCCAGGACAGCGCCCATCCGCGGCCCGGCACACCCGAGGCGCTCGTGCCCGCGCTCGTCCCGCGGCCGCTGCTTCCGCCGCCGCTGCGGCGGCGCTACGAGCCGTGGCGCAGCGACCACACGCGCGCCGTCGGCTGGGCGACCGCGGCGTGCCTCATCGCGCCCGCCGACCTGCTGCGGCGCCTCGGTCCCTTCGACCCGGGCGCGTTCCTCTTCTACGAGGACATGGAGCTCTGCCTCCGCGCCCGCCGAGCGGGCGTCCCGACGCTGCTGCGGCCAGACGTCGCGGTGCGCCACCGGGGCGGCGCTTCCACCGGACCGGCGCTCGGATCGCGCGACCTGCCGATTCGGGCACGGCGCCGCCGCGAGGTGGTCGCGCGGGAGGGGCCCACGGCGCTCGCGCTCGACGATCTCTCGGAGGCCGCCACGTTCGCGGTCCGCAGTGTGGGCAACCGCGTGCTCGGTCGCGGCGGCCGGCTCGAGGCCGCGCGCCTGCGGGCGCTGCTGCGGGCGCGGCGGGAGATGCGCGGATGAGCGCGCCGGCCGCGGGAGCGATGCGCGGCCACGCCGCGAGCGAGCCGCGCGCATGACCGCCCCCGCCGCACGCGAGCCGCGCGCATGACCGCCCCCGTCGCGATCGACGGCCGCGCGGCCGCCCGCGAGCGCATCGGCGGCGTCGAGCGCGTGGCGCGCGAGCTCTGCGCGCGCTTGCCCGCCCTCCACCCCGGCCGCTATCGCGTCATCCGCCCGCGGCCGCGGCTGTCGCACAAGGCGGGGCACGCCTGGGAGCAGCTCGCGCTGCCCGTCGCCGCGCGCGACGCCCGGCTGATCTACTGCCCAGCCAACCTCGCGCCGCTCGCCTCGCGGCGCTGCGTGGTGGTGATCCACGACGTCGCCGCACTGCGCCACCCGGAGTGGTACGGCCGCGCGTACGCGGCGTACCAGCGCGCCGTGCTCCCGCTGATCGCGCGCAGGGCGCGCGCGGTCCTCACGGTCTCGGAGTTCTCGCGGCGGGAGATCTCGGATCGCCTCGGGCTGCCGCCCGACCGGATCACGGTCGTCCCGAACGGCGTGGACGAGTGCTTCTCGCCGGCGGCGGACGCCGAGCGGGCCGCCCGCGCGCTCGGCCTGGCGCGGCCCTACGCGCTCGTCGTGGGCACCCGCATCGCGCGCAAGAACCTCGCCGCGCTCGCGCTCGCCGCCGAGCGTCTGGCCGCCGACGGCATCGCGCTGGTCACGGCCGGCGCCGGCCGCACCTACATGCGAGACGAGGCCGAGGCCCCGGGGCGCGCGCTCGGCTACGTCCCGGACGAGCTCCTCCCCGGCCTCTACGCCGGGGCGCACGCGGTCGCGATGCCCTCGCTCTACGAGGGCTTCGGGCTGCCGTGCCTCGAGGCGATGGCGTGCGGCACGCCGGTCGTCGCGGCGAACCGCGCCGCCCTGCCGGAGACGTGCGGCGACGCGGCGCTGCTCGCCGATCCCGACGATCCCGCGGCGTTCGCCGGAGCGCTCATACGGGCGGCGCAGGACGACGACGTGCGCGCGCGCCTCGCGTCCGCGGGACGTGAGCGGGCGGCCCGCTACACCTGGCGGCGGACCGCCGAGCTGACGGACGCCGCCATCGGCCGTCTGCTCGCCTGACCGGCCTCAGGAGCAGGCGCCGGTCTTGTCCTTGCGGCAGCCCTGGTACCGGCGGGCGACGCGCTGGAACGCCGCCAGCGCCGGCCGCGCCTTGAACTTGTCGCCGTTGTACTGGAGCAGCCCGGCGTAGTCGAAGATGCTGCCGCCGTGCCCGTACGGCGACGCCCACGTGTACCAGTACACGCGCGCCAGCCCCAGGCTGCGGCGCTCCTTCGCCAGCTTGGTCATGGCGCCGGCAAGCTTGCCGGCCATCCCGCGGTCGGTCTCCTGGCGCTGGTACTTGATGCCCTTGGTCCGTCCCTTCGAGGCCGGCCAGGTGATCTCCGTGATGTAGATCGGCTTGCGCCCGTCGTGGCGGCGGCGCAGCTCCGCGCGGAACAGCTTCGTCACCCGGACGGCGCGGGGGATGGTCTGCGGGAACGTCTGGAGGCTGGCGACGTCGAAGTAGCCCTTGATCCCGCCGTGCGCGTACATCTCCTCGAGCTCCTCCCACGCCCGCTGGGTGATGCCCGCCATCACGACCTTGGCGCCGCGGTCCTCCCGCTTGATCGTGCGGTAGGACGCGCGCAGGAGGGCGCCGTACCCCTTGGGATGCGCGAAGCGGCTCCTGGCGGGCACGTCCCAGTAGGCGGTGAGATGAGGCTCGTTCCAGATCTGCCACTCGCGCAGCGGCCGCTTCGGCACGAGCGGGTTCTCGCTCCAGTAGGTCCCGTTCGGGCCGTAGCGGAAGATCAGGGCGGCCAGGTAGGCGGTGTAGGAGGAGGGCCTGCGCGGCGGCGACATGCCGCGGCCCCGATAGGCCCGCGCCCATGCGGGCGTGTAGATGACGACCGGCAGCAGCCTGATGTTGCGCTGCGCGGCGCGGCCGACGAGCGCGTCGGTCTCCTTGAAGTCGAACGGCGCGCCCCGCTTGTCCTGGGCCTCCGCCCACGAGAACGTCGTGCGAACGGACTCCACGCCCGACTCCGCCATCAGGTCCCACTGCGCGTCCTGCACGTCGGCGGGCGCGTTCTTGACGGAGTGGTCGTACATGACTCCCTGGAACCCGAACGGCAGCGTGCGAGCAGACGCCGGCCCCGCGCACAGGAGCGCGATGACGAGAGCGAGGGCGGCGGCGATCGCCGCGCGTTCCATCCAGGGCAGCACCGGCATAACGAACCCGGAAGCGTAGAAGAGGTTGCGGCGGCCCCCGCCGCTCCGCCCTTGCACAAAGCAGTGAACAGTGATTCACTTCTTGGCGACAGGCCGATGCCCTACCGACCCACCGCCAGGACCGAGGCCCGCAAGGCCGCCACGCGCGAACGAATCGTCGGCGCGGCGCTCGAGCAGGTCGCGCGGGGCGGCTACGCGTCCGCGTCCGTACAGGCCGTGGCGGACCGTGCCGGCGTCGCGGTCGGCACCGTCTACCGTCACTTCCCGTCCAAGGCGGGGCTCTTCTCGGAGGTCTTCGTGCGGGCGTCCGAGCGCGAGCTCGACGTGGTCGTCGAGACGTCGGAGGCCGACGGGCGCGGCGCGCCCGAGCGCGTCGCCGCGGCTGTGGAGGCCTTCTGCCGCCGCGCGCTCGCCGGACCGGTGCTCGCCTACGCGCTGATCGCCGAGCCGGTCGACCCGGCGGTGGAGTCCGACCGCCTGCGCCTGCGCGTCGGCTACCGCGATGCCTTCGCACGCGTGCTGCGCGACGGCGTGGAGTCCGGCGAGCTGCGCCCGCACGACACCGGCACGGTCGCCGCCGCGCTGGTGGGAGCGCTCGCCGAGGCGCTGGTCGGCCCGCTGTCGACCGCGAACGGGGAGCGCAGCCGCAACGAGGCCCTAGTCGCAACACTCGTCCAGTTCAGCCAGGAGGCTCTGCCGCATGCTCGCGAACGCGTCCACGCATGACGTCCTGAACCAGCCGCCGCCGCTCGTCCCGTACAACGTGTTCGAGTCGGACCCGCCGCTGCGCGAGGCGCTCGAGCGCGAGGGCGGTGGCTGGGGCGTCGACCGCGTACGCGACGCGGGCGAGCTCGCCGGCACGCCCGAGGCGCTCGAGCACTGCGAGCGCAGCGAGCGCAACGAGCCGGTCCTGAAGACCCACGACCGCTACGGCCACCGCGTCGACGAGGTCGAGCTCGACCCCTCCTGGCACTGGCTGCTACGGCAGGCGATCGAGCGCGAGATCCACTGCCTCCCCTGGCGCGACCCGCAGCCCGGCGCCCACGTGGTCCGCGGCGCGCTGATGTACGTGTGGAGCCAGACCAGCTCCGGCGTGATGTGCCCGGTCTCGATGACCTACTCGGCGATCCCCGCGCTGCGCGAGGAGCCCGACCTGGCTGCCGAGTGGGAGCCGCGGCTGACGCGGCCCAGCTACGACGACGGCGCCCTCGCCGGCATGGCGATGACCGAGAAGCAGGGCGGCTCCGACGTGCGCGCCAACACCACCCGCGCCGAGCCGGCCGGCGACGGCATCTACGAGATCACCGGGCACAAGTGGTTCTGCTCGTACCCGCCCTGTGACGTCTTCCTCACGCTCGCCCAGGCGCCGGCCGGGCTCTCCTGCTTCCTGTTCGAGGGCCGCGACCCGGGCTTCCGCATCCAGCGCCTTAAGGACAAGCTCGGCACGCGCTCGCTGCCGTCGTCCGAGGTCGAGTTCCACCGCGTGCGCGGCCGCCTGATCGGCGAGGAGGGCCGCGGCGTCGCGACGATCATCCGGATGGTCAACCACACGCGCCTCGACTGCCTCCTGGGCTCCGCCGCCTCGATGCGCTGGGGCCTCGCCCACGCCGTCCACCACGCGCGCCACCGCTCGGCCTTCGGCAAGCTGCTCGCGGAGCAGCCGCTGATGCAGAACGTGCTCGCCGACCTCGCGATCGAGTCCGAGGCGGCCACCGCCACGGCGTTCCGCGTCGCTCGCGCCTACGACGAGGACGACGCGCCGTTCCGCCGCTTCGCGACCGCGGTCAGCAAGTACTGGGTCTGCAAGCGCGCGTCGCAGCACGCGGGCGAGGCGCTCGAGTGCCTCGGCGGCAACGGCTACGTCGAGGAATCCGGGATGCCGCGCCTGTACCGCGACTCCCCGCTCAACTCGATCTGGGAGGGCTCGGGCAACGTGGCCGCGCTCGACGTGCTGCGCGCGATGGTGAAGGAGCCCGAGGGCCTGCCCGCGTTCCTCGAGGAGTGCGAGCTCGCCCGCGGCGGAGACGTGCGGCTCGACGCCCACCTCGACCGCCTGGCGAGCCTCCAGCCGCAGGACCCGGCCTTCGAGGCGCGCCGCATCGTGGGCGACCTGGCGGTCGGCCTCCAGGCGAGCCTGCTGGTGCGGCACGGCCCGCCCGAGGTGGCGGATGCCTTCTGCGCCTCGCGCCTCGACGACGGCGCCCGCGGCTACGGCACGCTGCCGCCCGGGGTGGACGCGGCGGCGATCGCGGAGCGCGCGCTGGCCGCCTGACGTGGCCGCCTACGGCGAGGACCTCGCGTACATCCACGACGCCGGCTTCACCGGCATCGCCGAGCAGGCGGTCCCGGTGATCGCCGCCAACGTGCGCCCTGGCGGCGTCGTGGTGGACGTCGGCTGCGGCAGCGGCGTGACCGCCCGCCTCCTGACCGACGCCGGCTACGAGGTGATCGGCATCGACCAGTCGGCGGCGATGATCGAGCTCGCGCGCGCACGCGCGCCCGAGGCGTCGTTCCGGGTCGGGTCGTTCGTGGACGAGCCGCTGCCCGCCTGCGACGGCGTGACGGCGATCGGCGAGGTGCTCGGCTACCTGCTCGACCCGCGTGCCGGCCTGGGGGCGCTGCGGCGCTTCTTCTCCCGTGCCCACGCGGCGCTGCGGCCCGACGGGGCGCTCGTCTTCGACCTCCTCGGCCCCGGGCGCGGTCCCGGCCGCGGCTACACGGTCGGAGACGATTGGGCCGTGATGGCCGAGGTGGAGGTGGACGCTGCGCGCCGCAACCTCACGCGCACCATGGTCACGTTCCGGCGCGAGGGCGAGCTGTACCGCCGCGGCGAGGAGGTGCACCGCGTCCGGCTCCTTCCGCCCGCCGAGGTGGCGGCGATGGCGCGCCGCGCCGGGTTCCGCGTGCGGGTCCGGCGCGCGTACTCCGGGAGCGAGCGCTTCCAGCCCGGCCACAGCGTATACCTGGCGCGGCGGCCGTAGGCTTCGCCCGTGCGCACGCTCACCTATGAGGTCACGGGCCCCATCGCCCGCGTCACGCTCGACCGGCCGGAGCGTGGCAACGGCATCACGCTCGACATGCCGCGCGAGCTCGCCGAGTGCGTCGAGCGGGCGAACCTCGACCCGTCGGTCCACGTGATCGCCCTGGCGGGCAACGGTAAGGGCTTCTGCGGCGGCTACGACCTCGTGGAGTCGGCCGAGCGGATGGGCGACGCGCGCCCCGGCGCCGCGACGGGCTCCCCCCTCGACCCGGCCACGATGGCAGCGAACCACGACCCGGAGCGCGTGTGGGACCCAGTCGTCGACTGGCAGATGATGAGCCGCAACGTGCGAGCGTTCATGAGCCTGTTCCACTCGGACAAGCCGGTCGTGTGCAAGGTGCACGGCTTCTGCGTCGCCGGTGGCACCGACATGGCGCTCTGCTCGGACCTGCTCGTGATCGCCGAGGACGCCCGCATCGGCTACCCGCCGGCGCGCGTGTGGGGCTCGCCGACCACCGCGATGTGGGCGTACCGCCTCGGGCCGCAGCGGGCCAAGCGCCTCCTGTTCACCGGCGACCTGATCACAGGCCGCGAGGCGCGCGACTGGGGCCTCGCGATCGAGGCGCCGCCGCCGGGCGAGCTCGACGACCGCTTCGAGGCGCTGATCGAGCGGATCGCGCTCACGCCGGTGAACCAGCTCGTGATGATGAAGCTGCTCGTGAACCAGACGCTCTACGCGCAGGGCCTGCACGCTTCGCAGCTCACGGGCACGCTCTTCGACGGCATCGCCCGCCACACCGAGGAGGGCTACGGCTTCCAGCGGCGGGCGGCGGAGGCGGGCTTCAAGCAGGCCGTCCGCGAGCGCGACGAACCATACGAACACTGAACTCCGCGCAGCGCATCCCTTTCGGGTCACGCGTGTTTAGGAGCGACCCGAACCCAAGGATCCTGAATTGTTCGCATTGATACGAGGCGCCGCGACGGCGGCGCTGGCCGTGGCCCTGCTGGCCGCCCCCGCGGCGGCCGATGCGGCCGGCCACAAGCACAAGAAGAAGGCCGCGCCCGCGGTCACGGTCATGACCCGCAACATCTACCTCGGCGGGAACATCTTCCACCCGATCGGCGCGCCGAACCTGACCGAGTTCGAGCGCCGCGCCGGCGAGCTCTGGGCCGAGGTCCAGCACACGGACTTCGTCGGCACCCGCGCCAAGCTGATCGCGCGCGAGATCAAGCGCACGAAGCCGGACGTGATCGGCCTACAGGAGGTCGCCACGTGGCGCCGCGGCCCGGACGGCGTGAAGGACGGGGCGACCACGCCCTCGCGCACGGTCGTCTACGACTTCCTCGCCGCCCTCCGCAAGGAGCTCAAGCGCGCCGGCCTCAAGTACAGCGTCGCCGGCAACAAGCAGGAGGCCGACATCGAGGCGCCGATCGATGCCGGATACGACGTGCGGCTGACCATGCACGACGTGATCCTGGTCAAGAAGAGCCGCGACCTGAAGGTCACGAGGAAGCTCTCGAAGAACTACGAGACCAGCATCGGCGTCCCGACGCCCGCCGGCACGCTCACGAGCACCCGCGGCTGGGCGGCGATCGACGCCACGCTCAAGGGCAAGAAGTTCCGCTTCGTTGTAACGCACCTCGAGTCCGCGGCGGAGCCCACGCGCACCGCGCAGGCCCGCGAGCTGGTGTCGAACAGCGGCCCGCTGCGCGTGAGGAAGCCGGTGATCGTCGTGGGCGACATGAACTCGGACCCCGAGGGCCGTGAGTCGGACGCGAACGCGTTCAACGTGCTCCACGGGTTCGGCCTGATCGACACGTGGCCGACGATCCACAAGAGCGACCCGGGGTTCTCCTGCTGCCTGAAGAACTCGGATCTGAGCGACACGGACACGTCCGGCTTCAACCACCGGATCGACCTGATCCTGACGAGGCCGAAGCTCAAGGGCCTCTCGGGCGTCGTCGTCGGGAAGAAGCTGAGCGACCGCGCGCCGAACGGCCTGTGGCCGTCCGACCACGCCGGGGTGGTCGAGAAGCTGCGCCTTCGCTGAGTGGGTCGGCCCGCCGCGCTCCCGCATCGCGGGGGCGCGGCGCGGCCGCTCAGGGGTCGAGCTCGCCCTCGATGAGCGCGAAGAAGGCGCCCTGGGGGTCGCGAGCGACGAGGAAGCGTCCCGAGGGCACGGCGGTCGCCGGCACGACCACCTGGCCGCCCAGCTCACCGATCCGCGCGGCCGCGTCGTCCAGACCGTCGACCGCGAAGTAGGCCAGCCAGTGCGCCGGCGCGTCGCCGGCCTCGGGCGGCATCTGCATCATGCCCGCGTTCAGCGTCTCTCCGTTGAAGACGCCGAAGTAGGGCGGCTCCTCGGAGACCTGCTGCGTGCGCCACCCGAAGAGGCTCGTGTAGTAGTCGGAGGAGGCGCGCGGATCGGGCGTGTTCAGCTGGTTCATCGTGAGCGCGCCGGGGGCGTTCACGAGCGTGGCGCCGAAGGTCTCGCCCGCCTCCCAGACCGCGAACACGCCGCCCTGCGGGTCGCGCAGGACGGCCATGCGCCCGGCCGCGAGGACGTCGAAGGGAGCGTCCACGACCGTGCCGCCGAGCCGCTCGGCCAGCTCGGCGGCGGCGTCGGCGCTCTCGACGGACACGTAGCACAGCCACGCCGGCGGCCCCTGCGACCTCTTGTAGAGCGCGGCGACCCTGTGCTCTCCGATGCGGGCCATCGTGTACACCTGATCGTCGCCGACGGGCATGTCGTCCAGCTCCCACCCGAGCAGGGCGGCGTAGAAGGCCTTCGCCCCGTCCGCGTCCGGTGTGCCGAGGTCGGTCCAGCAGAACGTTCCCGGTGCGTAGTCCGTGCGTTCGCCCATGGCGGGCGAATCTACCGGCCGAAGCGACCGGTCAGCTCCCCGCGCGCGAGCGCATCGCCGGACACGGCGTCGCGCACCTCGTCGGGCGAGGCGCCGGCGCCCAGCCCGAGCGGCTTCCGCAGCGCGTAGAGGGCGAACACGTAGTGGTGCGGGTCGTCGCCCTCGGGCGGACACGGGCCGCCGTAGCCGCGCTTGCCGAACGTGTTCTCGGTCTCGATGACGTCCGGTGGCAGCCTGCCCTCGTCGAACCCCTTCGTGTCCGGCGCGATGTTCAGCACCGTCCAGTGCACGAAGTGGTCGGCGTCCGGGTCCTCCATGACGAGGGCCAGCTCCCTGGCGCCCGCGGGCACGCCGCTCCACGAGAGCGGCGGCGAGACCTCGTCGCCGTCGCAGCTGAAGCGCTTCGGCATGGCCCCGCCGTCGCGGAAGGCGGGGCTCTCGAGCTTCAACGTGGCGGCCGCCTCGGGCAGCGGCTCGTCCGCCTTGTCGCCTCCGCCGCAGGCCACGAGGAGGGTCGCGGCCGCCGCCAGCACGAGCAGCCGTCTCATGGCCCCAGTATCCCGCAGCGGGTATAACCGTCCCCATGAGGGAGCCGACTCCCGGCTCCGTCGTCGCTGGCCACAGATTGGACGAGCTCGTCGCCCGCGGTGGGATGGGCGTCGTATACCGCGTGACCCACCTGAGCCTCGGCACGGAGCGAGCGCTGAAGCTGATCGCACCGGAGTTCGCGTCCGACGAGGCGTTCCGCGAGCGCTTCCGGCGCGAGTGGCGGATCGCCGCGTCGATCGACCACCCGCACGTGATCCCGATCCACGACGCCGGGGAGGCGGACGGCCAGCTCTACATCGCGATGCGGTTCGTCGACGGGATCGACCTGCGGCAGCTGATCATCCGCGACGGCGCGCTCGACCACGAGAGCGCGGCGGCGCTCGTGGGCCAGGTCGCGTCGGCGCTCGACGCCGCTCACGCGCGCGGCCTGATCCACCGCGACATCAAGCCGGCGAACATCCTCATCGAGACCGTCGAGGGGAGACGGCACGCCTATCTCACCGACTTCGGCCTCAGCAAGCACAGCGCCTCCGGCGCGCAGCTGACGGAGACCGGCCACTGGGTCGGGACCGCCGACTACGTGGCGCCCGAGCAGATCGAGGGCAAGGCGGTGGACGCCCGCACCGACGTGTACGCGCTCGGCTGCGTGGCCTTCCAGGCGCTGACCGGCGAGGTGCCGTTCCCGAAGGACAGCGACATCGCGAAAATCTGGGCGCACATGAACGACCCGCCGCCGTCGCTCGGCGAGCGGGTGCCGGGGCTCCCGGGCGACCTCGACGCGGTGGTGGGCCGTGCCCTCGCGAAGGCGCCGGAGGACCGCCACCAGTCGGCCGGCGCCTTCGGCCGCGACCTCGTGGCCGCGGCGCAGGGGACGGCGCCCGAGCAGCCGCCGCCCACGAAGCAGTCGCGGGCCCCGGGGCGGCGCCGGCGGCCACGGCGCGTGCCCGCGCTCGGGATGGTGCTGGCGGTGCTCACCGCCGCGATCGTGCTCGTGGTCCTGCTCACGGGCGGCGGCGGTGACGGTGACGGCTCGGTGCAGGCGCGGGCGACGCTGGTGGAGTACCAGCAGCGCGTGGGCGACGTCTGCACGGACCTCAACCGCACCAACCGGGAGACGGCGCGCAGGACGCGCCCGTACCAGCGGCGGCTGAACCGCGCCAAGGACCTGACCGCGCTGCGCGACGCGATCGTCGCCGAGACGCAGCAGCGGATTACGACCGCGAGCGCCCTGCGCGCGCGGCTCGTCGGCCTCGAGCCGCCCGACGGCGGCGTCGGCGCCCGTCAGCGCGCCACGGCGCGCGCCTGGGAGCGGAACGTCGCGGACTTCCAGTCATACCGCGACCGGCTGAAGGACGTGCGCGACTACGACGACCTGATCGGCACGGTCCGCCGCTTCGACAAGCGCCGCACCGCGGTGGAGCGCACGAGCGCGGACGTGCGCGCCGGCCTGCAGCGACTCGGCGGACCCGCTTGCCGGCTGGCGACGCCACCGGCACCGAAGCCGGTCTCGCTGCCGCGCGACCCGGCGGCTGCGGCCCGGGAGCGGAAGGCCGAGGCGGCCGAGAGGCAGCAGCAGAGCGAGGCGCAGCAGACCGAACCGCAGCAGACGACGCCGGACACGACGCCGCCCGCGACGAGCTCGCCGCCGCCGGACACGACGCCGCCCCCGGCGGCGCCGTCGCCGCCCGACGCGACGCCGCCCTCAGCGGCGCCGTCGCCCGACCTCAACCCACCGGTGAGCGGCGGCGGCGAGGGGTAGCGCGGCGGCCGCGGGCGCCCCTCAGGGCCAAGCGTCCTAGGCAACAATGAGGTGAGGATGGAGGACTTTGTCGACTTTGGTACCCCATAGGGGACCAAACTCTTCAAAGTTCGCCAGCCACGGCCCGGACCGCCCTTTGTTGCCCGTCGTTCGTAGCGAGAATCACGCGCTTCACCGCCAGCACCACCCCAGCCGCGGCGCGAAGAAAACGCCGTGGGCCCGATTCCCGCCGGGCGGGTTCGGATACGGGTAGTCCGCCACGACCGCGCCGGTGTCGTTGTCGAACACCACCACGCCGGCCGGGCTCTCCACGGCCACGAAGCTGAACTCGCCGTCGCGCGAGGGCCAGTGATGCCCGGTCGTCGTGTGGCCCGGGATGTTCACCAGCCTGACCGCGAAGGTGTGCGTGTCGAGCAGCGAGATCTGGGCCGGCGTGCCGCGCAGGGTGACGACCAGCGTGTCCCTGTCGTCGGTGAGCTGGAGCGTGTCCGGCTGCGTGCCGATCACGGCCTCGCGGCCGGTCAGCACGGGGCAGTCGCGGCGAAGGTCGAGCTCCTTGATCTTGTTCTCGCTGCGCACCGAGACGTAGCCGCGCCTGCCGTTCGGCGTCACGAGGATCTCGCTCGGGTCGATTCCCACGTCGGTGTTGCACAGAAGCCGCCCCGTGCGGGCGTCGAGGTGCGCGACGTCGCCGGGGTCGGTCCGCACGGCGCGGGTGTTGGTCGTGTACAGGGCCCTGCCGTCGCGGGTGACGAACACCCGCGTGCGTGCGCGCGTTCGGCAGCGGGTCGGCGAGGTAGTGCGCGATCTCCGTGTCGCCAACGGTGTCGACGACCCCGACGGTGTTCTGGCCGAACTCGCCCACGTAGATGCGCCTGCCGCTCGGGCTGGCCATCAGGTGGTGGGGCGCCGGGCCCATCGGGATCGTCTTCAGCCGCGCACCGGTCCCGGCGTCGAACACCGACATCTGGTTCGACCCCTCGTCCGAGGTGTACAGCTTGTGGGTGCCGCGCGGGACGGTCACGCCGATCGGCGAGGCGCCGGTCGGCGACGTCCAGAGCGGCGTGCCGGTCGTGCCGTCGAAGGCGGTCACGCTACCCAGCTGGCGCTCGGTGACGAACACGGTGCCGCGCGTGTCGGGCGCGTGCCGCCAGGCGCTCGCGGGGGCTGCGGCCGCGGCGATGACGAGCAGGGCGGCGAGCAGGACAGCGGGGGCGCGCATTGTGGGCTCCTTCCGTCGTGGCGCGCCGGACGCGCGCCTTCAACCGGAAGGCGCTACGAGCGCCGTAGCGTCGCTACGCGACGCGGAGCGACCAGGGCGATCCGGGCTCCGGCCGGTAGGAGCACTCGGCGCCCATGCTGACGCTGCGGCGCAGGTGCGCGCCGAGCTCCGGGTCCTCGCGCTCGATGCGCGCCAGCGCGTCCCGGATCCGGTTGGTCACGGCCTTGCGAGCGCGCTCGCCCGACGACGGACTGCGCCGGGACCGTCCGCCCAGGCCCACCGCGGCGGCGAGCTCGCCCATCAGCGCCTCGCGCTCCTCCCGCAGCCGCGCCAGGCGCTCGGGGTCGGCGAAGCGCTCCGCCTCGTCGACCTCCTCCTCGAGCTCCGCGAGCCGCCGCCGGTAGGCCGAGCGGGCCTCGTCGTCGAGCAGCTCGGCGCCCGGCTCCTCGACCCCCGCGCCCGCCAGCTCCAGCACGTGGACGTCCCGCCCGCCGGCGGCGATCAGCGCCGCCGGGTAGCGCATGCCCTTGCTGTCCCGCAGCAGGCTCTCGCGGCCGGCCCGCGAGAGCGTCCACACCGCGTCGGGCGTGCCCATGCCGGGCTCTTCGCGCGCCTCGACGAGCGGCACGAGCGACGGCCAGACCGGCGCCGCGCGCTCGAGCGCCCCGAGATCGGCGAACAGGTGCTCACGCGCGGGCGCGAGCCGGCCAGCCAGCTCGAGCGCCAGCCGGGTCTTGCCTGCCCCGCCCGGACCGTGCAGGGTCAACAGCCGCTCGGACCCGATCGCCTCGCCGAGCGCGGCCAGCTCCTGCCGCCGCCCTACGAACGAGGTGCCGGGGGAAGGCGCCGTCTAGGAGCCCCCGCCCACTTCGAGGAAGACCTCGTAGCGCTTCACCTCGCGCTCCGCGCGGTGGCGCTCCTCCGAGCCCTCGTCGCTCCGCTCGACCGTGTCCCGCGCCTCCTTGAGGCGCGACTCGCACATCGAGCGGTCCACGTCCTCCGGCGCGATGGCGTCCTCCACCAGCACGAGCGCCGAGTTGTCCACCACCTGGAGGTAGCCCTCGCCCTGGGCGAACCGGATCACCTCGGACTCGGACTTGTAGAGGCGCAGCTCGGTCGGCTCGAGGATCGCCATCAGCGGCGCGTGGTTCGCCAGCACGCCGATCGACCCGGTCGTCGTGCGGGTGGAGACCATCTCCACCTCGTCCGCGAAGACCTGGCCCTCCGGGGTGAGGACCTCGACCGGGAAGCTGCTACGAGCCATTCTCGGAGGACTCCTCGCCGTCGCCCTCGGCCTCGCCGCGCGCCTCGGCCTCGCCGCGCTCCTCGCCGTTCTCGCCCTCGTCGCGCGTCTCCTCGGCCTCCTCCTCGCGCGCGCCGCGGGCGGCCTCGACCACGTCCTCGATCGTGCCCTTCAGGAGGAACGCCCGCTCGGGGATGTCGTCGTGCTTGCCGTCGATGAGCTCCTTGAACGAGCGCACTGTCTCCTCGATCGGCACGTACTTGCCGGGCGTGCCGGTGAACTGCTCGGCCACGAAGAACGGCTGCGACAGGAACCGCTCGACCTTGCGCGCGCGCTGGACGGTCAGCTTGTCCTCGTCCGAGAGCTCGTCGATGCCGAGGATCGCGATGATGTCCTGCAGCTCCTTGTAGCGCTGCAGGATCTCCTTGACCCGGTTCGCGACCTGGAAGTGCTCCTCGCCGACGATGTCGGCCTTGAGGATCGTGGAGGTCGAGTCGAGCGGGTCGACGGCCGGGTAGATGCCCTTCTCCGAGATCGCGCGCGACAGCGTCGTCGTCGCGTTCAGGTGCGCGAACACCGAGGCCGGCGCCGGGTCCGTGAGGTCGTCCGCCGGCACATAGATCGCCTGGATCGAGGTGACCGAGCCCTGGCGGGTCGAGGTGATCCGCTCCTGCAGCTGGCCCATCTCGGTCTCGAGCGTGGGCTGGTAGCCCACCTGCGAGGGCATCCGCCCGAGCAGCGCCGACACCTCGGAGCCCGCCTGCACGAACCGGAAGATGTTGTCGATGAAGAGCAGCACGTCCTGGCCGCCCTGCTCGCGGAAGTACTCCGCCATCGTCAGGCCGGACAGCGCCACGCGCATGCGCGCGCCCGGCGGCTCGTTCATCTGGCCGAACACGAGCATGGTCTTGTCGATCACGCCCGACTCGGTCATCTCGAGCCAGAGGTCGTTGCCCTCGCGGGAGCGCTCGCCCACGCCGCAGAAGGCCGACAGGCCGCCGTGCTCCTGGGCGATGTTGTGGATCAGCTCCTGGATCAGCACGGTCTTGCCGACGCCGGCGCCGCCGAACAGGCCGACCTTGCCGCCCTTCGCGTAGGGCGCCAGCAGGTCCACGACCTTGATGCCGGTCTCGAAGATCTCGCGTGTGGGCGTCAGGTTCTCCACGCTCGGCGCCGGCCGGTGGATCGGCCAGCGGTCCTCGGGCTCCACCGCGTCGCCCTCGTCGATCGTCTCGCCGAGCAGGTTGAAGATGCGCCCGAGCGTCACCTCCCCGACCGGCACGGTGATCGGCCCGCCGGTGTCGCGCACCTCCACGCCGCGGGCCAGGCCGTCGGTGGCGTCCATGGCCACCGCGCGCACGCGGTCGTCGCCGAGGTGCTGCTGCACCTCGCAGACGAGCCGGCGCTTCTCCCCGTCCGACTCGAGCTCGATCTCGAGCGCGTTGTAGATCTCGGGCAGGTCGCCGGGGAAGACCGCCTCGATGACGACCCCCTGGACCTCCTCCACCCTGCCGACCCCCGCTTCGCGGCTGCCGGGCTCCTGCTGCTCTCTGCTGGTCTCGGTGCCTGCTTCCACGAACGTCTCCTTTAGCTGAGTCCCTCTGCCCCGGCGACGACCTCCATGATCTCCTGTGTGATCTCGGCCTGTCGCTGGCGGTTCGCCTCGAGTGTCAAGTTGTCGATCAGGTCCCCGGCGTTGTCCGATGCGTTGCGCATCGCCGTCATGCGCGCGCCGTGCTCGGACGCCGTCGACTCCAGCAGCGCCCTGTAGATCGATATCTCCACGTAGTCCGGCACCAGACGGGCGAGGATCTCCTCCGGGTCGGGCTCGTAGATCCAGAGCGCGCGCTGCTCGCCTGACTCCTCCTCCGCTTCCTCCCCGTCGCCGAGCACGTCAGCCTGCTGCAGCGGGAGGAGCGTCTCGTGGCGCACCTCCTGGCGCATCGCGGAGATGTAGCCGTTGTAGATGATCTCCACCCGGTCCACCTTCTCGTCCACGTACGCTGCGGCCAGCCCGTCGGCGATCGTGCGGGCGTCGGCGAAGGCAGGGCGGTCCGTGAACCCGGTCCAGGTGGCCTGCGGGTCGAGCCCGCGGAACTTGAGCGACGACTCGCCGCGGCGGCCGGAGGCGTACCACAAGACCTCCTTGCCGTCGGCGCGCAGCTCCGCCGCGCGGGCGTTGCCGGCCCGGATGATCTGCGAGTTGAACGGCCCGGCGAGCCCGCGGTCGCCCGTGACGAGCAGCAACGCCACGCGGGTCACGGACTCGCGCTCGCGCAGGATCGGCAGGCTCGGGATGTTCTCCGCCGCCTCGGAGGCGCGCCGGGTCATCCGCCGGATCGCGTCGGCATAGGGCCGCAGCGCCTCGATCCGCTGCTCCGCGCGCCGCAGCCGGGCGGCCGCGACCATCTCCATCGCGCGCGTGATCTTGCGGATGTTCTTCACCGCGCCGATGCGCCCGCGGATGTCCTTCAGGCTGGCCATCAGGCAGGCGTCGCCTCCTGCTCGGGGGCCTCCTGCACGTCCTCGTCCGCGTCGGCGGCCTCGCGGCCCTGCTCGGTGCGGGCCTCGCGCTCGTGCTCGTCCCTTGTCGCGACGCGGTCCGACTCGCCCTCCTCGATCGGGTTGCCCTCGGCGTCGAAGTCGGGGCCGAAGTCGTCGATCGCCTCCGCGATCGCGTCGCCCAGCTCCTGCTCGATCGAGTCGTCCCACTCGCCGTCGGCGATCTTCGACATCAGATCGGCCTTCTCCGAGTGGAGGCGCTGGAGCATCATCTCGTGGAACTCGCGGATGCGGTCCGTCTTGATGCGGTCGAGGTAGCTGCCGGTGCCGGAGTAGATCGCCGCCACCTGGTCCTCGATCGCCCACGGACTGCGCTCGTCCTGGTTCAGCGACTCCACGAGGCGCTCGCCCCGGGCGAGCGTCGCCTGCGTGTCGGGGTCCAGCTCCGAGCCGAACTGCGCGAACGCCTCGAGCTCGCGGTACTGCGACAGCTCGATCCGCAGCTTGCCCGCCACGCGCTTCATCGGCGTCGTCTGGGCCGAGCTGCCCACGCGCGACACCGAGATGCCCACGTTGATGGCCGGCCGCACGCCCGCGCGGAACAGGTCCGCCTCCAGGAAGATCTGACCGTCGGTGATCGAAATGACGTTCGTCGGGATGTACGCCGACACGTCGCCGGCCTGCGTCTCGATGATCGGCAGCGCCGTGAGCGAGCCGCCGCCGAACTCGTCGCTCAGCTTCACCGCGCGCTCGAGCAGGCGCGAGTGCAGATAGAAGACGTCACCCGGGTAGGCCTCGCGGCCCGGCGGGCGGCGCAGCAGCAGCGCCATCTGCCGGTAGGCGTAGGCGTGCTTCGTCAGGTCGTCGTAGACGACGAGCGCGTGCTTGCCGTTGTAGAGGAAGTGCTCGGCCATGGCGCAGCCGGCGTACGGGGCGAGGAACTTGATCGGCGCCGCCTCGTCGGCGGGCGCGGCGACGATGATCGTGTGGTCGAGCGCCCCGTACTCCTCGAGCTGGCGCGCCACGTCCACCACCGTCGACATGCGCTGGCCGATCGCCACGTACACGCAGACGAGGTCCTTGCCCTTGTTGTTGATGATCGCGTCGATGCAGATCGAGGTCTTGCCGGTCTGGCGGTCGCCGATGATCAGCTCGCGCTGGCCGCGGCCGATGTTGGTCATCGCGTCGATCGGCTTGATGCCGGTCAGCATCGGCTCCTTCACCGGCTGGCGCTGCACCACGCCGGGCGCCTTGAACTCCGCCGGGCGCGTCTCGGAGGTGTTCACGTCGCCCTTGCCGTCGAGCGGCTCGCCGAGCGGGTTGACGATGCGGCCGAGCAGCTCCTCGCCGACCGGCACCTCGAGCAGGCGGCCGGTGCGCTTGACCTGGTCGCCCTCCTCGATCTGGTCCCACTCGCCGAACAGCACGGTGCCGACGTTGTCCGACTCGAGGTTGAGCGCGAGCCCGGTCACGTCGTGCGGCAGCTCGAGCAGCTCCATCGACATGCAGTTGTCGAGGCCGTGCACGCGCGAGATGCCGTCGGCCACCGACAGCACCGTTCCCACCTCGGACAGGTCGGCACCGCCGTCCTCGAGCCCTTCGATGCGCTGCTTGAGGATGCTGGTGATCTCGTCTGGCTTGATCTGCACTGTCTGAAGTCTCCTTATGCCGCCTTCGCGACCTGCTTGCGTAGCTGTTCGAGTCTGTTGCGCACGCTCGCGTCCAGAACCATGTTCCCGACGCGCACGATCAATCCCCCGAGGACGTCGGGGTCGACGTTGGAGCTCAACTGGACCTCGCGCCCGGTCTGCTCCTCGATGCGCTTTCCGATGTCCTCGACGAGGCCCTGGTCCAGCTCCACCGCGCTCGTGACGGTCACCGGCAGGAGCTTGTGCTCGTCCGCCCACATGGCGTCGAACTCCCGCCTGATGCGGAAGACGACCGGCATCCGGTGGCGCTCGGCGAGCAGCTTGAGGAAGTTCACGAGCCGCTCGTCGGCTTCGCTCACCACGCGATCCACGCCGTCGCGCTTCTCCTCCGACGAGAAGTACGGCGAGAAGAAGAACACCTGCAGGTCGCGGTCCTCCTCGAGGGCGTCCGCGAACTGGCCGAGCTCGTCGCGCACGCGGTCGAGCACGTCGTGCTCCTTGGCGACCTCGAACAGCGCGCGGGAATAGACCTCGGCGATCTCCTCCACGGCCTACCTACCGTTCCCCTCGCCGGACAGGGTCGAGAAGTCCACCTCGCTGAGGGCGTCCTCGATCAGCCGGCGGTGGTCGTCGGGCGTGAGCGACTTGCGCGTGACCTTCTCCGTCGCGATCACCGTCAGGTTCGCGACCTCCTTGCGGATCTCGTCGAGCGCGCGGCGCGTCTCCGCCTCGATGTCGCGGCGCGTGGCCTCCATCAGCTCCTCGCGCTGCTGCACGGCCTGCACCTTCGTCTCGTCGGCCAGCGAATCGGCCGCCTTGCGGGCGCGGGCCACGATGTCCTCGGCCTGCTCGCGCGCCTCGCGCAGGCGGGCGCGGTACTCCTCGAGCAGCTCGTCGGCCTCCCGCTTGGTGCGCTCGGCGTGGTCGATCGACTCCTCGATCGCCTTGCGCCGGCGGTCGAGCGCCTCCGAGATGCGCGGGAAGACGAGCGCCCTGAGGATGATCAGCGTCGTGCCGAACAGCAGCAACGTCCAGATCATCAGCCCGAGCTCGGGCGAGACCAGGAAGCTCCCGCCGCTGTCCTCCTCGGCGGCGAGATGCACTATGTCGGTCAGCGGCAGCACCTAGAGGAAGAAGGCGATCAGCCCGAAGATGAAGGTGTAGAACGCGACGGCCTCGGTCAGCGCGAAGCCGAGCCACTGGATGCTCGTGATCTCCTCGCGCATCTCCGGCTGGCGGGTGACCGACTCGATCACCTTGCCGAAGATGATGCCGATGCCGATGCCGGCGCCGATCGAGCCGAGGCCGGCGCCCACGCCCAGGGCGATCGCCCTGAGCCCGTCGTCGGTCACCCCCTGGCTCGCCTGGGCGATTGGGACTAGCGCGTCGAGCATTGGAGAGCCTCCTTGGTCAATGGCCTTCGGCGACCGCCTCGCCGAAGTAGATGGATGTGAGCGTGGCGAAGATGAACGCCTGCAGCGTCGCGACCAGCACGACCTCGAAGAGGAAGAACGCCAGCGCCAGCGGGAAGGTCGCCCAGCCGAGCACCGCGAGCCCGAGCAGCACGCCCAGCCCGCCGCCCATGAACAGGATCAGCAGATGGCCGGCGAGGATGTTGGCGAAGAGACGAACGGAGAGCGAGATGATGCGCACGAACTGCGATATCGCCTCGATCACGAACAGGGGCGGGCGCATGAACGCCGGCGTGCCGCCGGGGATCCAGCCCTTGAAGTACTTGACGAAGCCGTGCGCGCGGATGCCCTCCCACTGGTAGGAGAACCACACGACCAGCGTGAGCACGAGCGGGATCGAGAGGTTCGCGGTGGCCGCGTAGAGCGCGAAGGCCGGGACGTCGAGGCCGAAGATGTCGACCTTCTCGTGCGTGTTCGTCGGCAGCGGGATGTAGCCGAGCAGGTTCGAGATCCAGATGAAGAAGAAGAGCGTGCCCACGAACGGGAACCACTTCATGCTCATCTGCGGCGACATGTTCCCGCGCGTGATCGTGTTGTAGGTGAGGTCGTACAGCGCCTCGGTGGCGGTCTGGACCTTGTTCGGCCGCGCCTGCATCCGCTTCGCGATGTAGACCATCGCCGCGCTGGTGAGGATGCAGGCGAGCGCGAGGTAGAAGACGGCCCTGTTGATGCTGAGGTCGACCCCCCCGATGTGGATGTCGACCCACGGCGTGAGGCGGAACTCCTCCTGCGGCTGGAACTCCTCGTTCTTGCCCTCGTCCCCGAAGATCGCGACCAGGGCGATCAGGCCCAGGAGGTAGGCGCCGGCGCTGATCCAGAGCCACTTCTTCATACGGCCTCGCGCCCCATGCCCTTGAGCACCATGAAGGTCGTGAACCAGACCTGGAAGACGATCGCGGTCAGCACGGCGGCGGCGAGGCCGGCGTCGCGGTCGATCAGGCCGACGACGAGCACCGCGAGGGCGAGGAACCACACGCGCGCGAGGAGGCTGGCGCTGAGCAGGCCGACCGCCGCGCGGGGGTTGTCCGAGGCCCGCACCTTGCGCGTGAGGAGAACCTGGACGCCGCGCTGCGAGAGCCACGCGCCCGTCGCGACGGCCCAGCCGAGCAGCGGCAGATCGGCGGCCACGAAGACCACCAGCGCGAGGGCGAGCACCACCAGATCGAGGTGCCGGAGCGCCTGAAGCGCGAAGGGGTCGCCGGATGTCTTCAGAGCGTGCGTAGCCAAGGGGGGTGGCCGGCGAAGGCTGGTCCTGGCGGACCGAGGCGGCTCATGGTGCCTGCGCCGGGGCCAGGAAAGGTACATGAGCCGGACACTTTGTGACTACTTTGTGACACTTGGCTCTCGGGCTCGGAGGCCACGGCGCGCTCGATGCTAGCTCAGCTGAAGCGGGGCAGGATGTCGCGTGCGTACGCCTCGAAGAAGCGATCGTGGCCGCCGCCGATCTGCTGGACGTAGAGCTCGTCCACGCCGGCGTCCGCGTACTCCTTGATCGCCTCGGCGTGGCGGTCGAGGTCGGGGCCGCACGGCACGCTCTCGGCGATCATCTCCTCGGTCACGAGGCTGCACGCCTGCTCGAAGTGCGGCGGGGTCGGCAGTACCTGGGCCAGCTCGCCGGGCAGCGACTCGTTGGGCCAGATCCGCGTCACCGTCTTCACCGCCTCCGCCTCGTCCGGTCCGTAGCAGACCTTCATGCCCGCCTGCACCAGCTTGTCGCCGCCGCCGTTCGAGCGGAAGCGGGAGATCAGCTCCTCGTCCGGGCCGGTGGTGCAGTAGCCGTCGCCGATGCGGGCGGCCAGGTCCACCGCCTTCGGCCCGAAGCCCGACACGAGGATCGGCGGCGGCTCCTCCGGCCGCGTCCAGAGCTTCGCCTGCTCCACGCGGTAGTGGCGCCCCACGCGCGTCACGGTGTCGCCGGTCCAGAGCGCGCGGATCAGCTCGATCGCCTCCTCGAGCATCCCGAGCCGGATGTCGGCAGGCGGCCACGGGTCGCCGAGGATGTGCTCGTTGAGGGCCTCGCCGCTGCCGACCCCGAACAGGAAGCGGCCCTCGAACATCGCCGCGGTCGTGGCCGCCGCCTGGGCGATCACGGCCGGGTGGATTCTCACGGTCGGGCACGTGACCGCCGTCGCCACGCGCAGATCGGAGGTGGCCTCGGCGAGGGCGCCGAGCACGGTCCAGACGAAGGCCGACTGGCCCTGCTCGGAGTTCCAGGGGTGGTAGTGGTC
>DASXAA010000066.1:0-14785 GCA_036407035.1 Thermoleophilaceae bacterium
GGTGGGCGCGCGCGTGCGGGTGTCGGGACGGGTGCATCCGCGCAAGCGCTACGTGTACCTGGTGGTCCAGCAGGAGCGCAGCGGGCGCTTCCGCAAGGTGGCGGTCCGGAAGGTGCGGGCGAAGCGGGGCCGCTTCGCGACCTCGTTCACGCCGGCGTTCAAGGACGTGTACCGGTACTACGTCGTCGCGAAGTCGGACGACGACAACGACCGAGGCCGCTCGGAGCCGATCGAGTACGGCTCCGGGGTGACGACGGGCGGAGGAGTGCCGGCGCGGCGGTGACGTGTGGTGACTCGACGGGCCGCGGCGGGCCGAGACCGCGATTGGGCTGGGGAAGGGGGTCGGTCCGCGGCCGGTCGAAGGAACTTTGTCGAGTTTGGTCCCCTATAGGGGCCCCAAGTCGACAAAGTTCCGCGCGGACCCGCTCGGGCGGCCTATTTCCACCGACCCCTTCCCCAGCCGCAGTAAGCCCGGCGGCCCGCCGCCCGCCAGGCGAGCAGACGCCCTACCACCCCTGCTTCAGATCCTCGCTGTACAGCCCGTGGCCCGTCGCCAGCATCCGCGCCGTCCGCGCCAGGATCCTCAGGTCCAGCCGCAGCGAGCGGTGCTCCACGTACCAGACGTCCAGCTCGATCCGCTCCGGCCACGCGAGTGACGTGCGGCCGTTCACCTGCGCCCAGCCCGTGATCCCCGGCTTCACCTCGAGCCGGCGGCGCTGGCGCTCCGTGTAGCGGTCCACCTGCTCCTGCACCGTCGGGCGCGGGCCCACGATCGACATCTCGCCGCGCAGGACGTTCACGAGGTTCGGCAGCTCGTCGAGGGAGAACCGCCGCAGCAGCCGCCCGGCGCGCGTGATGCGCGGGTCGCCCTCCAGCACGTAGATCCCCGCGCCCATCGATTCGGCGCCGGGGACCATCGTGCGCAGCTTCCAGAGATCGAACGGCCGGCCGTCCCTGCCGACCCGCCGCTGGCGGTAGAACACCGGCCCGCGGCTCTCCAGCTTGATCGCGATCGCGGCCGCGATCAGCAGCGGCGAGGCGATCGCCAGCAGCAGCGCGGCGAGCACGAGGTCGAGCGCGCGGCTCACGGCGCACTACCGTTCCGGCGCGGCGGATGCGGATCCTCTATCTGCACCAGTTCTTCATCACGCGCAGCGGCGTGGGCGGCACGCGTTCCTACGAGTTCGCACGCCGGTTCGTCGCGCGCGGTCACGAGGTGCGGATGCTAACCGCGGGCGGCGGACGCAGGGTCGTCGACGGCATCGACGTGATCGGGGTGCGCGGCGGCCACGGCGACTACGTCACCGCCACCGCCACCTCCTACCCGCGGCGCGCGGCCGCGTTCGCCGGCTTCGCGGCGGCGGCCACCGCCCAGGCCCTGCGCGGGCCGCGCCCGGACGTCGTGTACGCGACCTCTCCGCCGCTCACGATGGCGCTGCCCGCCCTCGCGGCGAGCGCCCGCTGGCGCATCCCGTTCGTGTTCGAGGTGCGCGACCTCTGGCCGGAGGCCCCGATCCAGATGGGCGCGCTGCGCAATCCCCTGCTCCAGCAATCGGCGAGGGCCCTCGAGCGCCTCGTCTACCGGCGCAGCGCCCGCGTCATCGCCCTCTCGCCCGGCATCCGCGACGGCGTGCTGGCGGCCGGCGTCCCGTCCGGCAAGGTCGCCCTCGTGCCGAACGCCGCCGACCTCGAGCTGTTCTCGCCGGACGTCGACGGCTCGGAGGTCCGCGCGCGGGTCGCCGGCGGCCGCGGCTTCGTGTGCAGCTACTTCGGGACGATGGGCGAGGCCAACGACCTGACCCAGGTCGTGGAGGCGGCGCCGCTCGTGGACGACGTGACCTTCGTGCTGATGGGCGACGGCAAGCGCAGACCCGAGCTCGAGCGCCTCGCCCGCGAGCGGCAAGCGACCAACGTCGTGTTCGAGCGGCCGGCGGCGTCGAAGGAGGAGGTCGCGCGCCTCGCCGCCGCCAGCGACGCCTGCCTGACGGTCTTCAAGAACGTGCCGAT
The DNA here is from genome assembly GCA_036407035.1 of Thermoleophilaceae bacterium. Lineage (GTDB taxonomy): Bacteria > Actinomycetota > Thermoleophilia > Solirubrobacterales > Thermoleophilaceae > JACVRW01. Next base: position 2,008 of record DASXAA010000066.1, read on the forward strand.
CCTCGCCACGAACTCGCCCAACAAGCTGTTCGACACCCTCGCCGCCGGGCGCCCGGCGATCGTCAACACGCCGGGCTGGATGCGTGAGCTCGTGGAGCGGAGCGAGGCCGGGGTGTACGTGCGGCCCGGCGACCCGCGCGACCTGGCCGACAAGGTCGCCTGGCTGCGCGACCACCCGGACGCGGCGGAACGCTACGGGCGCAACGCGCGGGCGCTCGCCGAGCGGGACTTCGGCCGCGACGAGCTGGCCGAGCGCGCGCTCGCGGTGCTCGAGGAGGCGGCCGGCTGATGGAGCTCTCCTACTGCATCGTCAACACGAACGGGCGCGACTACCTGCTCAGGTGCCTCGACGCGGTCGAGCGAACGCACCCACAGGGCGTGGAGCACGAGGTGCTGGTGCTCGACAACGCCTCGGACGACGGCTCCGCCGAGGCGGTGCGAGAGTCGCGCCGGGACGTGCGCCTGATCGAGCTGGACCGGCGCACCGGCAAGGCCGAGAACGACTCGCGCCTGCTGCGCGAGGCGCGCGGCCACTACTGCCTGCTGCTGAACGAGGACTCGGAGCCGCAGGAGGGGTGCGCAGCGGCGCTGCTCGAGGCGCTGCGAAGCGACTCCCGCGCGGCGGTCGCCGGCGCCCAGCTGCTCACGAGCGACGGGCGACCGACCGCGTGCGCGTGGCGGCTGCCCGACGTGGCCTGGGCGCTGTCGGCGGCGGTGTTCATGCACCGGCGCGTGGCCGTGGAGAGCCGCGGCGACCGGACGAGGGAGGCGGGCTGGGTGCAGTCGAGCGCGATGCTCGTGCGCCGCGAGGCGGCCGAGGGCGTGAACTGGCTCGACCCGGACTTCTTCGTCTACTCCGACGAGACCGACTTCTGCAGGCGCCTCCGCGACGCCGGCTGGCGCGTGCTGTTCGTGCCGGCCGCGCTCGCCGTGCACCACGATCAGCTCTCCACCGACCCGGTCGCGATGCGACGGCGGATCGTGGAGTTCCACCGCAACCGCGACCTCTACTTCCGCAAGCACGGGATGGCGCTCACGCGAGTCGTGTGGAGGGCGTGCTGGACGTGGTCGTACCTGGTGCGCGCGGCGGCCGCGCTCGTGCTGCCCGGACGCGACCCGCGGCGCTACTGGCTGCACGCGCGCCAGGAGCTCTTCCCTGGGCTGGGCGAAGGCATTCGGGAGGCCGCGGAGGCGCATAACCGGGCTAAGGTTCGCGCGGCCCATGGAGCACGCTGACACCGCCCAGCTCGCCGCGGTCGCGGGCGCGCTCGGGTCGATCCTCGTACTGCTCGCGCGCGGCAGGTTCGTGCTGCTCGCCGGGCTGGTCGTGCTCGCCGCGGCCGAGGCCGCGCTGGCGAGCGCGCTCGGCACCGGCAGCCTCGACAAGCTGACGTCGGGGGCGGGCGCGGCCGCCGGCGCCTTCGGGGTCCTGCTCATATGCGTGGCGGCGGCGGTGCTGGTGCGGTGGCCGGCGCTCGTCCCGCTCGTGGTGCTGATCGCCGCGCCGTTCCGGCCGCCGCTCGAGTACGACAGCTCCAACCGCTTCCTCGTGGCGGTCGCCCAGGGCGGCCAGCTCGGGCGGCTCCTGCCGCTCTACTTCGTGCTCGCCGCGGCGGTGCTCGCGCTGGCCTGGCGCGCGCTCCGCGGCGACGAGATACGCCCGCTGCCGAGCGTGATCGCCTGGCCGGCGGCGGCGTTCTTCGCTTTCGCGTTCGTGTCGCTCACGTGGGCGCAGGACGTGGAGGCGGGCGCCAACCTGCTCGTGTTCTTCACGCTCCCGTTCGTCGCGCTGCTCGCCACCGTCGCGCGCGCCCCGTTCCCGGACTGGCTGCCGCGCGGCCTCGCGATCGCCGCGGTGGCGCTCGCCTCGCTGTTCGCGGCGGTCGGCCTCTGGCAGGCGGCCACGCACGACCTCTTCTTCTACGCGCCGAACCTGGCCGTCTCGAACGCCAACACCGACTACTTCCGGGTCACGTCGCTGTTCGGCGACCCGAGCCTCTACGGGCGGCACGTGGTGCTCGGCATCTGCGTGGTGCTGGCGCTGCTCGTGAGCACGCGCGCCAACCGCTGGGTCCTCGTCTGCCTGCTCGCGGTCCTGTGGGCGGGGCTGTTCTTCTCCTACTCCCAGTCGAGCATGGTCGCGCTCGTGGTGACCACGGTCGCCCTGGCGGCGGTGACCGGCGACCGGCGCGTCCGGAAGGCGGTGGCCCTGCTCGGGGCGCTGGCGGTGCTGGCCGGCGTCGGGTTCGTCGCCGCCGAGCTGGTCTCGGGCGAGGACCTCAACCACATCACGAGCGACCGCACCGACCGCGTGGAGCAGACGCTGCGCGTGGTCGAGCATCACCCGCTCGCCGGGGTCGGCATCGGCGGCCAGCCGCGCGCCAGCCGCGAGCTCGCCCGCAGCCGGCGGCCGACGCCGAACTTCGTCTCGCACACGACCCCGCTCACCGTCGCCGCCGAGCTCGGCGTCGTCGGCTTCGCGCTCTACGTCTGGCTGCTGACGGGCGGCACGCGGCTGCTCCTGTCGGTGTTCCGCCGGGACTCCGCCCTCGGGCTCGCGCTCGGCGCCGTGTTCCTCGCCCTGTTCGTGCACGCGCTCTTCTACAGCGGTTTCCTGGAGGACCCGCTCACCTGGGTCGTGCTCGCGGTCGCGGCCGGGTGGTCCGCGACGCATCCGGCGCCCCTGCGCGTGCGAGACCCCGCGCGGCGGGCCGCGGCCGAGCCGAGCGCCGCGCCCGTCACCCCATGAGCGTGCGCACCGCGGAGGCGCCCACGTCCGCGCGCCGGCACGAGCTGCTGGGGGCCGCCGGCGCCTGGGCGCTCGTCGGCGTGCTGCTCGCGCTGATCGCGATCACGCTGCCCGAGCTCGGGTCGGACCCGTGGCACTTCCGGCCCGGCGCCGTCGACCCGCAGGGACCGCTCGCCCCGCTCGTGCGCGCCGCCGGCGAGGAGTGGGACCTCGGCATCGCCCGCGCGTGCGCCTTCGGCGCGGCGCTCTTGTGCGGCGCCGCCGCGCTGACCCTGTTCACGGCGCGCCGCAGCTGGCCCGCCTGGGCCGGCGTGGCGCTGGTGCTCGCCGTCGGCGTGCTGCTCGCGGCGCCGTCCACGCTGCTCCAGCTCGGCCTGCGCGACTCCACGGCGCCGTGGTTCTTCACGAACGACTCGACCTACCAGATCGAGCTGGCCGGGGACCTGCTCCGCCACGGGCACAACCCGTACGGCCGCGACTGGCGCGGCTCGGGCCTCGAGCGCTTCTACACGCGCGACGGGAGCGTGTCGCAGCGGGTGAACGAGCGCGAGGTCGCGCTCGACCACTACGCGTACTTCCCCGGCACGGTCATCACGTCGGCGCCCTGGCGGCTGCTGCCCGCGCCGTTCGACGACTACCGCCTCTTGATCCTGCTCTGCACGCTCGCGATGCTGCCCGCCGCGCTGGCGTTCCGGGCGCCGCTCGCCTGGCGGCTGGTGCTGGGCGCGGTGCTCGTGTGCAACCCGATCGCGGTGCGCTCGGCATGGTTCGGGCAGAACGACGCGCCCAGCCTGCTGCTGCTCGTGCTGTCGTTCGCGCTCGTGGCCCGCGGCCGCCTCGGCTGGGCCGCCGCGGCGCTCGCGGGCGCGGTCCTGCTGAAGCAGTTCGCGCTCGTCGCGGTGCCGTTCCTCGCGCTCATGGTCTGGAAGTCGGGCGCCTCGCGCGACGAGCTGAGGCGCGCCGCGATCGTGTTCGGGGCGGTGCTCGCGGCCGGCATACTGCCGTTCCTCGTCTGGGATCCCGGCGCCTTCTGGGACGACACCGTCAAGTACGGCGCCGGCACCTACAAGATCGTCGGGTACGGGCTGTCGGCGATCCTGGTGCGCCTCGGGATCGTCGACGACCGCGACGGCAGCTACCCGTTCGCGCTGATCGCCCTGCTCACGTGGGTGCCGCTGACCGTCTGGCTGCTCTTCGCCCAGCGGAGGGCCGAGGAGCTGTGGCTGGGCGCGGCGGCGTTCGCGATCTCGGTGCTGTGGCTGATGTTCATCGGCCGCACCTTCAACAACTACTACCTCGTGTGGCCGATGACGGGCGCCGTCATCGCCGGTCTGCTTGCGACTGCTTCCGCTTCTTCCGCTTCGCCGCCCGCTCCGCCCGCAGCTTCTTCGGCATCGCCAGCGCGTACTGCTGCGCGCGGCCCGTGATGTAGATCCGGTGGTCGTCGGCGACCACCGGGTTCGCGTACTTGCCGTCGGCGAAGCTCCACACCTCGTGGCCGTCGCGGGCGCGCACGGCGCGGGTCCCGTCGGGGCCGTGCTTGACGGTCCTCTGCGCGGCCGAGCCGCAGGTCGAGCAGGTGGCGTAGTAGACCAGCCCGTCCATCACCGTCGGCGAGCTGTGCACGGCGCCGGGCGCCTCGATCTGCCAGATGGTGTCGCCGGTCGCGGCGTCGAGGGCGTAGAGCTTGCCGTCGTAGGTGCCGACGAACACCCTCCGCCGCCACACGGCGGCGGCGCCGTAGATGTACGAGCCGAGCGGCCGCGCCCAGAGCAGGCGGCCGGTCCTGGCGCCGAAGACGTACATCGTGCCGTCGGTGTTGCCGATGTACACGCGGCCGTAGGCGAGCGTCGGGGTCGCGTAGAAGAACTCGCGCGAGCCCGTGAAGCCGGCGTGTGACTGCGCGCGCCACTTGAGCCGGCCGCTCCCGGCGTTCAGTGCGTAGAGCGTGCCGCTGTCGTCGGCGATGTAGATCGTGCCCTTCCAGTACGCGGGGGAAGTGTTCACCTCGTTGTCGGCCTGGAACGACCACTTCGGCTTCCCGTTCTTCGCGCTGATCGCGTGCACCTTGTGGTCCCAGGAGCCGAAGAACAGGACCCCGTTGCGGAGCAGCGGCGACGACTCGATCGGCGCCCCCCGGTAGCGCCAGCGCGTCCGGCCGGTGTTCGCGTCCCAGGCGATCAGGTAGCCGGTGGCGCCGGGGTTGCCCTGCGGGCAGGGCACCCAGTCCATGTACGACTGATAGACGACGCCCTTGCCGATCGTCGGCGAGGCGGCCGCGCAGCGGTTCGTGGCCTTGCGCCACCTGACCCGGCCGGTCCTCGAGTCGAGCGCGAAGAACAGCCCCTTCTGCTGCGGCACGTAGACCTTGCCGTAGCCCACGGTCGGCGGGAACTCGATCGTGTCGTGGGCATCGATCGACCAGATGCGCCGGTACGGCGGCCTCTGCTTGAACGGCGAGATGTGCGAGCGGGCGATGTCGTAGCCGTAGGTCGGCCAGGGGCGCGGGTCCTCCGGCTTCGGGGGCGGGGACTCCTGCTCCGGCTCGGCGGTCGTCACGAACTCGTCGGTCGCCGAGCCGCGCTTCTCGATCGGCTGGTTCTGGTTGTAGGCGTACACGGCCACCGCGATCGCGAGAGCGATCACGACCACCGCGCCGCCGAGTATCAGTCGGCGTCGTCGGCTCACCCGCCGCAGGATGGCAGAGGGCTCAGCGGGTTTCGCCGCCCGAGACGAGCGACCAAATGCGCTTCGTCACACGCGGCACCTCGACGTCCAGCTCGGATTCGCTCAGCCGCCCGGCCCACTGGGGCGTCCCGGAGCGCACGAGCATGCCGCCGCCGAGACCGTAGGCGACGAGCGCCGGCCGCGCGGGCTCGCGACCCGCGCCCGTCAGCAGGCGGGCGCCCGGCGCGAGGTCCGTGGTCTCCTCGAACACGGTGAAGTCGCCGACGAGGTCGTCGGTGTCGGCGAACAGGTCGAGGCCGTCCTCGAACACCTGCATCGGGGCGTTCGAGGTGCGCAGCAGCGAGGTGCGCTCGCCGAACGCGTCGCGCGCGCGGGGACCGGTCGGGTCCACGGCCGAGGTCGCCGTGAGGTGCACGCCGCGCTTGAAGGCGCCGGCGCCGAACGAGACCACTCGGCCGCCGTCGGCCACGTAGCGGCGCAGCCGCCGCCCGAGCGCCGGCGGCAGCCACAGCGCGCTGCCCGCGAAGGCCACGCCGGGCGCGTTGCCGAGCGCCGGGCCCTCCTTGCGGGCCAGCGACACGTCGGTGGTCAGGTCGTAGGCCAGCTTCTCCCGGTCGAGGAACTCGAGCAGCGGGAGGATCTCCGCGCGGAAGCGGGGCGGCAGGCCGCCGCCGTGGTAGAAGCGCTGGAGGCGCACCGAGCGGGAGCCCGTGAGCGTGTCCGCGAAGCCGTCGAGGTCGTCGTCCACCGGGTTCAGCCCCTGCCAGCTGATCGCCGGGAGCACGACGAGTGGCCGCGCCCTGCTCGCCGCCCGGCGCGAGGGCGGCAGCCCGGCCACCGCCAGCGGCCAAACGGCGCGATGGCCGCCGGCGCGCACCCGGACCAGGTAGATGCCGGTCCTGGCGTTGCGCGGCACGTGCACGCGGAAGCGGCCGCCGATGCGCCCCCCGCTCCGGAGCACTTTGGGGTCGCCGAGGCGCGACATCGCGAAGCTGAGCGAGCGGTCGAACGGCCCGGCGGTGAGAGGGACGGCGGCGCCGGCGGGCACCACGTCGACCGGGCCGGTGAGCGTGAAGCGGCGGACGGACACGCCGGTGTGGGGGCGCGCGGTCCGCGCGCTCGGGATCTCCGCCGGAGCGACCGTGCGGTTGTTTGCCCGGTCGCGCACCGTGACCGTGAACGCGTAGTCGCCCTCATCCGGCACGTGGCCGCGCAGGAGCCCGTTCCAGACGGCAGTCCTCGACTCGTCGCCGCGGAAGCGCTGCACCACCCGCGGCGGCCCGTCGTCGGTACGGAAGATGCGGAACTCGGGCCGGTGGTTCCGCGGGCCCGCGTAGCGGATCGTCACCCTGGGCCGCTGGCCCGGCTCGCCGGGCGCGATCACACCGGGCTTCGCCGAGGTGAGCACCACGCGCGGCGGCCTCGTGTCGACGACCACCTCCTTCAGCGAGTTGATCACGCGCCCCTCGTCGCGCCTCACCACCCGCATCCGGTAGATCCCGTCCGGGACCACGTTGCCGTCGTCGTCGCGCCCGTCCCAGACGAAGCGGTTGTGCGTGCTGCCCCTGAACTGCCGGTTCTCGACCAGGTGGCGCACCTCGTTGCCCTCCGAGTCGACCATCGAGAACGAGACCGACGCCGGCTCGGCGAGGTCGAACCCGACCCGGACCGTGTCCGAGTAGCCGTCGCCGTTCGGGGAGAACGCGCTCGGGTGGGTGGCGAACCGCAGCACGAGCGGGAACTCGCTCTTGAGCTGCTGCGTGACGAAGAAGGCGGCGATCGTGGCGAGCACCAGCACGCCGAACGTCGCCCGCACGATGGGGCTCGCCATGACGGCGGAACGCTAGTGCACGCGGAGGCCACCACAATGCGCGCGAATGCGCGTGCAACTGGTGGATCCCTCGGGGGACGTGACGCCGTACGACCATGCCCTCGCGGCCGCGCTGACGCGGCGCGGCGCCGAGGTCGAGCTCGTCACGTCGCGGTTCGTCCACGGGCCGGTGCCGGAGGCTCGCGGCTACGAGGTGACGGAGAGCTTCTACCCGCTCGCCACCCGCTACGGCGCGCGCTCGCCACGGCTGCGGCGCGCGCTCAGGCTCGCGGAGCACGTGCCCGGCATGCTGCGCTACCGGCGGCACGCACGCCGCGCCGACGTGCGCCACTACGAGTGGCTGCCGATCGAGGCGCTCGACGCCCGGCTCCTGCCGCCCGCCCGTCCGCGCGTGCTGACCGTGCACAACGTGATCCGCCGCGAGCGCAGCGAGCGCCGGCTGGTCGAGCGCATGGACGCGGTGATCGTGCACACGCGCCGCGGCGCCGAGCTGCTCGCGGAGCGGACCGGGCTCGCGCCGGAGCGCATCCGCGTGATCCCGCACGGCGCGTTCGACGCGCTCGCCCGGATCGACGGCGCGCCGCTGCCGCCCGAGCTCGCCGCCGTGAAGGGGCCGGTCGTGCTGTGCTTTGGTGTCGTGCGCGAGTACAAGGGAGTCGACGTGCTCCTCGAGGCCTTCCGCGAGGTGGACGGCGCCGAGCTGTGGGTCGTCGGGCGGCCGCTCGGAGTCTCCATGGAGCGGCTGCGGCGCCTCGCCCCGGCGGGCCGGGTGCGCTTCGTGGACCGGTACGTGAGCGACGCCGAGCTGCCGGCGTACTTCCGGCGCGCCGAGTTGCTCGTGCTCCCGCACCGCCAGGTGGACGTCTCCGGCGTGCTGTTCGCGGGGCTCGCGTTCGGCAGGGCGATGATCCTGTCCGACGTCGGCGGCTTCGGCGAGATCGGGCGCGACCACGGCGTCGGCCGGCTCGTGCCGCCCGGCGATCCGGGCGCGCTCGCGGCCGCGATTCGCGAGTTGCTCGCCGACCCCGCCGAGCGCGCGGTGCTGTCCGGGCGCGCCGCCGCGGCGGCGGCCGGCCCGTTCTCCTGGGACAGCGTCGCCGGGCAGACGCTCGACCTCTACCGCGAGGTGGTCGCGGCGTGAGGGCGGTGTTCATGGGCAAGTGCAAGCGCTCGGCGGCGCTGGCGCTCGAGTGGCTCGCCGACCGTGGCGTCGAGGTGGCGGCGGTGGTGTCGGCCGAGCCCGACGCGCTGACGGCGCCGGAGCAGCGCCTTGACCTCGTCGCCCAGCGCCACGGGCTGCCGCTCGTGACGGACGGGGAGCTGTACGCGTCCGTGGAGAAGGGCGACCTCGAGGACGTGGACGTGGTCATCTCGTTCCTCTACTGGCGGCTGATCCGCGAGCCGCTGATCTCGCTCGGCAGGCTCGGCTGCCTGAACTTCCACCCGGCGCCGCTGCCGGACTTCCGCGGCGTCGGCGGGTACAACGTGGCGATCCTCGAGGGGCTCGCGGAGTGGGGCGTGTCGTGCCACTTCGTGGACGAGCGGTTCGACACCGGCGACGTCGTGGCGGTGCGGCGCTTCCCGATCGACCCGGAGGGCGAGACCGCGTACTCGCTGGACGTGCGCAGCCAGGAGCGGCTGCTCGCGCTCTTCCAGGAGGTGATGGCGATCGCGCTCGGTGGCGGCAAGCTGCCGCGCACGCCGCAGGGCGAGGGCCGCTACGTGACCCGCGAGGAGTTCGAGGGCCTGCGCCGGATACGGCCGGGCGACGACGTGGAGCGCAAGGTGCGCGCGTTCTGGTACCCGCCCCATCCGGGCGCGACGGTGGAGCTCGGGGCGCAGGAGCTGACCGTGGTGGATGAACGGCTGCTTGCAGAGCTGGGGCGCCTCTACCGGCGCGGCGGCGCGGTTCCGTGAGGCTTTTGTGACGAGCATCACATAGCAAGACGCGCGACGGCGGGTACTCTCGACTTCATGCCAACCGCGGCCTGCGCGTCCTGCGGCACCGAGAACCCCGTCGAGGCGCGCTTCTGCATGGGCTGCGGCGCGAAGCTCGCGAGGCGCTGCCCCGGCTGCGGTACGGAGGCGCCGGAGACCGCGCGCTTCTGCATGCAGTGCGGCGAATCGCTCGACCTCGTGCCCGCCGCCCCCGCCGCCGCCGCGGCGGCGCCCGAGCCGCCGCCCGAGGAGCGAAGGCAGGTGACCGTGCTCTTCGCCGACCTCTCGGGCTACACGGCGGTCGCCGAGCGCCTCGACCCGGAGGCGGTCAAGGGCCTCGTCGATCGCGCGCTGCGCCGGCTCGGCCAGGAGGTCGTGCGCTTCGGCGGCACGGTCGACAAGTACATCGGCGACAACGTGATGGCCCTGTTCGGCGCCCCCGTGGCCCACGAGGACGACGCGGAGCGGGCCGTGCGCGCCGCGTTCGGCATGCAGGCGGCGATGGACGAGGTGAACGCCGGGCTGCCGGAGAGCGTGGACTTCGACCTGCGCGTGGGAATCAACACCGGCGAGGTGCTCGCCGGCGCGGTCGGCGAGGCGTACACGGTCGTCGGGGACACCGTGAACGTCGCCGCGCGCCTTCAGAGCGCCGCCCGGCCCGGCAGCGTCACGGTCGGCGAGCGGACCATGCGCGCCACCATCGGCGCGGTGAGCTACTCGGCGCTCGAGCCGCTGGTGCTGAAGGGCAAGTCGCAGCCGGTGCGGGCCTGGGAGGCGACCGAGCTCGTCGCCGAGCACGCGGTGATCCGCGCCGCGGCGAGCCGCGAGGCCCCGCTCGTGGGGCGCCATCAGGAGCTGGCGGCGCTCGACACCCTCTTCGACCGCGTCGTCGCCGACGGCGCGCCGCACCTCGTGACGCTGATGGGCGAGGCGGGCGTGGGCAAGTCCCGGCTGCTGCGCGAGTTCCAGCGCCGGCTCGCCGAGCGCGACCCCGCTCCGAGGGTGCGCGTGGGCCGCTGCCTCCCGTACGGGAGCGGCATCGTGTACTGGGCGCTCGGCGAGGTGCTGCGCGAGGAGTGCGGGATCGTCGACGCGGACTCGTCCGAGCAGGCGTGGACGAAGCTGTGCTCCGCCGTCGCGCACGTGATCGCGAGCTCGGGCGAGCCGATGACCGAGCCGGCCGAGCGCAAGGCGGCGATGATCGGCCGCTCACTCGGGATCGAGGTCCCCGCCGAGCTGGCGCCCGCCGAGGAGGACCCGGAGCGGATGCGCGACTCCTTCTTCTCCGCGCTCCGGGCCGGCATGGAGGCGATGGCGCGCCGCCAGCCGCTCGTGATCGCGTTCGAGGACATCCACTGGGCCGACGACGGCATGCTCGACGCGATCGAGCACCTCGCCCAGTGGGTCCGCGGGCCGCTGATGCTCGTCTGCCTCGCCCGCGACGAGCTGATGGAGCGGCGCCCCTCCTGGGGCGGCGGCCGCCGCTCGGCCACGCAGCTGCTGCTGGAGCCGCTGAGCGCCGACGACACCCAGGACCTGGTGGCCGCGCTGATTCCCAACGGGCAGGACGCGAACGAGTTCGCTCCCGCCGTCGCGGAGCGCTCCGGCGGCAACCCGCTGTTCGCCGAGGAGATGGTGCGGCGCATCCTGGAGGAGGACTGCCGGCCGACAGCCGAGCTGCCGGACACCGTGCAGGCGCTGCTCGCCGCCCGCCTCGACGCCCTCGAGCCGTTCGAGCGCCGGCTCGTCCAACAGGCCGCCGTCGTCGGGCGCACGTTCTGGGAGGACTCGCTGGCGCAGCTCGCCGAGTCCGAGGGGCGCGACCTCCAGCGCACGCTCGTGACGCTCCAGGAGAAGGACATCCTCGCGCCCGGCGCCGAGGGGCGGCTGACGGGTGAGCGGGAGCTCGCGTTCAAGCACGTCCTGATCCGGGACGTGGCCTATGGCATGCTGCCGAAGGCCGTCCGCTCACGGAAGCACTTCGAGGTCGGCGCGTTCATCGAGGAGCGCGCGGGCGACCGCACCGACGAGGTCGTCGCCCTGCTCGCCGAGCACTACGGCCGCGCCGCCGCGCTCGGCCGCGAGGGCGGTCTGGGCCCGGACGAGCTCACCGCGATCCGCGAGCGGGCCGTGCGCTTCCTCGACGAGGCGGGCGACGCCGCGGCGCTCCTCTACTCCAACCGCGAGGCGGCCACGCACTACCGCCACGCGCGCGACGTCGGCGACGGCGACCTCGCGATCCGCGCCCAGGTGGGCGAGAAGCTCGGCGACGTGTCGCTGCGCCTCGGCCGCGTGGACGAGGCGATCGGCGTCTGGGAGGAGTGCCTCGACTGGCACCGCGGCCAGGAGGACCTCGACCGCGTGGCGGACCTCCACCGCAAGATCGGCGCCGCGCTCTCGCACAAGGGCGAGCGCAAGACCGCGATCGAGCACTACCAGAAGGGCATCAACCTGCTGAAGGACGGGCCGCCGCGCCTGGAGCTGGTGCGCCTGTACGAGGAGGCCGCCTGGCTGTACCTCCACACGGGCGACAACATGCTCGCCATCTACGCCTCCGAGAAGGCGCTGCGGCTGGCCGAGCGCCTCGGCGAGACGCGCGCCGCCAGCCGCGCCCACGGGATCTTCGGCCGCGTGTTCGGGCGCATCGGCGACACGCAGAAGGCACGCGAGAACCTCGAGCGGGCGGTCGAGCTGGCGCGCGGCTCGGACCACGGCGAGACGATCCTCGCGCTGTCGGCGCTCGGGCGGCACCTCGAGATCGCCGAGGCGGACGTGGACGGCGCACGCGACGCATACGGCGAGGCGCTGCGACTGGCCAAGCAGGTCGGCGTGCTGCCGGCGCAGGTGGAGCTGCACGCCGCGCTCGCGCAGCTCGCCGCCTACGGGGCGGACTGGGCCCAGGTCGAGGCCTCGACCGACGCGAGCGCGCAGCTCGCGGAGCGCGAGGGGCTCGTCGGCAAGCTCTCGCTCCCGTACGCCCTGCGCGGGCTCCTGCGCTGGCGCGAGGGGCGGACCGCCGAGGCGATCGAGTTGTTCGAGCGCTCGTACGAGCTGGCCGAGCGGGTCGGGTGGTCGGAGCTGTCGTTCCAGGCGCTCTTCGGGCTCTCGACGGCGCTGCGCGACAGCCGCGACCTCGACGGCGCGGCGAGGGCGCTCGAGCGCGCCGTGGACGTGTGCGAGCGGGCCGGCCTGATCGCCCAGTCGATCCAGGCGACCGGCGCCCGCGCGGTGGTCCTGTCACTGGCCGGCAAGCACGAGGCCGCCGTGGAGGCGGCCGCGGAGTCGGCCGAGCTGTCGGAGCGGCTGCACTACCCGATCGGCAGGGCGGCGGCGCTGGAGGCCAAGGGCGTGACGGCGGAGAGCCCGCTCGAGGGCGCGGCGCTGCTGGCCGAGGCGGAGCAGGCCTGGCACGCGCTGGACCGGCCGCTCGAGGCCACGCGCTCGCGGCTGCTCGCGGGCCGCATCCTGATGACCGTCGACCAGGAGCGCGGGCGGGCGCTGCTCGAGGAGGCGGCCACGGCGATGGAGCGGCTCGGCGTGCTCCACATCGCGCAGTACGCGCGCGGGCTGGC
>DASXAA010000067.1:0-2921 GCA_036407035.1 Thermoleophilaceae bacterium
GGCGAGCGGCGCCGCGGGCGCGGCCGCCGATGGACTGTCCTCCGACCCGGCGATCTCCGGCGACGGCGGCCTGATCGCCTTCGACTCCGATGCCGCCAACCTGAGCGCCGAGGACAACGACCCGTCCTTCGACGTCTTCGCGCGCGACATGCTCGGCGCGTCGCCCGGTCCCGTCGCGGCGCCGGGACAGCCCGCGCCCGGGCCGCGCCCGGACACCGCCGGCCCGCTGCTCTCGGCCCGCGCGCTGGCCCGTGCCAACCGCACGATCCGAGTCGGGCGCGACGGCCGCTTCCGGCTCTTCTGCGGGCGCTATTCCGAGCCGGTCACCGGCCGGTGCGGGGGCGCCGGCAAGCTGCGGGCGCGGCGGCTCGATCTCGGCATGCGCGCGTTCAATGCGCGCGCGGGCAGGCGTGTGCTCGTCCGCTTCCGTCTGTCGCGCAGGACCCTGAAGCGGCTGCGGGTCGCGAGGACAGCGCGGATGAACGGCCGGGTTGTCGCCCGCGACGCCCACGGCAACGCCACCACCGCGCGCTTCCGCTTCAGGTTGAAGGCGCCGCCGCCGCGAGGGCGATGAGCGGTGCCCTGCATTCGTTGACATCCAGCCGACGGGCGGACTACCCTGACGCGCTCACGCAGAGTCGACGCGCGGAGGAGCACGGCCTGCCCGGGGAGCTGGCGCGTGTGTGTGACTCCTGCGGACCTTGGGGGTCTATGCGCATCGGTAAGCCGTCAGGACGAGGCAACGAAGCGGAGCACGGGCTGTCCGTGCTGGTGGTCGGTCGAGCGATCGTCCACCGCGAGGGCATCGCCCGCCTGCTCGCGGAGAGCCCGCGGACACGTGTGGTCGGCACGGCCACGCGGACCGAGGACGCGCTGACGCGGATCCGCGAGCTGCGTCCCGACGTGGCCCTCGTGGACCTCCCCACCGAAGAGCTCTGCTGGCTCGCCCTGATCCTCGACGAGGTCGCGCCCGAGCGGAGGCTGGTGGCGCTCGTCACCGGTGAGGCGGAGGGCGAGGTCGTGATGCGCGCGGGCGACGTGATCCGCGGGTACGGGACCGACCAGACGTCGGTCGAGCAGCTCGTACGGACGATCGAGCGCGCCGCGGGGAAGGGACGGGAGGCACCGGGCTCGACGCGCCCGGCTGCGGTCGCACGGGCGTCGCTGACCGACCGCGAGCGCGAGATCATCGGCCTGGTCGGGGAGGGACTCGCCAACAAGGAGATCGCGCGCCGGCTGCAGATCGAGCTCGCGACGGTGAAGAGTCACATCCACAACATCTTGAAGAAGCTGGGCGTCAACTCGCGGACCGAGGCGGCGGCGGTCGCCTTCTGGCGCAGCGCCGAGATGTAGTCCCGTCGTCGCCGCAGTTCAACCCATCGGACGATGGCGCCCCGACGAGCGGGCTGCGCATGATCGCGATGACTCGTTCGCTTGCCGGGGGGATCAACATGGCCACCACGAGAAGGGGCTTCCTTCGCGGAGTCGGAGCCGGCTTGGGTGCTGTCGCCGTGGGCGGCCTGGCGCCGCCGGCGGTTCGCAGCGCCTACGCCCAGACCAGCCCGCAGGTGTTCGGCCGGATGTTCCCGAACCTGCCGCCCTTCGCTGCGGCGGACGACCGCGTGCGCGACGCGCTGCGCGACATCGGCAGGCCGGGCGGCCTCCTGGACGCGCAGGACGACCTGACGGCTGGCCCGGTGCGGCTGATCACCGATCCGGCGCTCAGCGCGAACAACCCGAACAACACCACCCACACCGCCGGCACCACGTTCATGGGGCAGTTCCTCGACCATGACATGACGTTCGACACGACCTCGCGGCTGGGCGTCCCGACGCCGCCCGAGCAGAGCCCGAACGGTCGGACCCCGTCGTTCGACCTCGACTCGGTGTACGGCGCCGGCCCCATCGGATCGCCGCGGCTGTACCACCCGGCCGACCGCGCGAAGCTGCGGATCGAGAGCGGGGGTCTGTTCGAGGACCTCCCGCGCGACTCCACAACGACCGCGATCATCGCGGACCCCCGAAACGACGAGAACCTGATGATCGCCGGCCTCCACGCCGCCGTCATCCTCTTCCACAACAACGCGGTCGATCTCGTGCGGAGCCAGAACCGCACCATCGGCACGGGGGCCGCCTTCCTGAGCGCGCGCCGGCTGACCACCTGGCACTACCACTGGCTGATCCTGAAGGAGTTCCTGCCGCTGTTCGCGGGGCAGGCGATGGTCGACGACGTGCTCCGCCGCGGACGTCGCTTCTACCGGCCGCCCAGGGGCGGTGGCTTCATCCCGGTGGAGTTCCAGGGAGCGGCCTACCGCTTCGGGCACAGCATGGTCCGCCCCTCCTACCGGGCAAACCGGACCGGAGACCCCGGCGGCAATCCGGATACGGGCGCTCCCCAGTTCTTCGGGTTCATCTTCGACCCGGCGGGCGAGGGTCAGACCGATCCGGTCGACCTGCGCGGTCACGCGCGCGCGTCACGCCGCTTCATCGGCTGGGAGACCTTCTTCAACTTCGGCGACGGTGAGGTCAGGCCGAACAAGTTGATCGACACGAACCTCTCCACGCCGCTCTTCAACCTGCCCCTGGGGACGCTCCCCGACGGGAGTCCGCCCACGGCGCTACCGCAGCGCAACCTGCTGCGAGCGCTGACCTGGTCGATTCCCTCGGGACAGGCGATCGCGCAGGCGATGGGCGTCACCCGGCTGCGCCCGAGCGACCTCGGCGAGTTGGCCCCCTACGGGCCCCAGTTCCAGCGGTCGACGCCGCTCTGGTACTACGTCCTCAAGGAGGCGGAGCTGCTCGCGGGCGGGCTGACCCTGGGACCGGTCGGCGGCCGCATCGTCGCCGAGGTGTTCCTCGGTCTGCTCCAGACGGACCCGGGCTCGTGGGTGGCGACGCAACCCTCGTTCAAGCCGACCCTG
>DASXAA010000068.1:0-4281 GCA_036407035.1 Thermoleophilaceae bacterium
CTCCTGGCCGGAGGCATCCTCACGCAGTCGATCAACTGGCACTGGATCTTCTTCGTGAACATCCCGATCGGCATCGCCACCGCGGTGCTCGCGCTGCGGCTGATCGGCAGGGACGAGGGCATCGGCTTCGGCGAGGGCGCCGACGTGCTCGGCGCGCTGCTCGTCACGGCGTCCCTGATGCTCGGCGTCTACACGATCGTCAAGCCCGCGGCCGACTACGGCTGGGGCGACCCGCAGACGCTCGGCCTCGGCGCCGCCGCGATCGCGCTGCTGGCCGCGTTCGTCCTGCGTGAGTCGCGCGCCCGCAACCCCCTGATCCCGCTGCGGATCTTCCGCTCGCGGAACGTCTCGGGCGCCAACGCCATCCAGGCGCTGATGGTCGCCGGCATGTTCGGCATGTTCTTCCTAGGCGCCCTGTACCTCCAGCGCGTGCTCGGCTACGACGCGCTCGAGATCGGCCTGGCGTTCCTGCCAGTGACGCTCGTGATCGGCACGCTGTCCCTGCGCTACTCCGAGCGGCTCATCATGCGCTTCGGCGCGCGGACCCTGCTCTTCCCCGGCCTGGCGCTGGTGGGAGCGGGCCTGCTGCTGTTCGCGCGGGCGCCTGTCGACGCCGACTACGTGGTGGACATCCTGCCCTCGATGCTGCTGCTCGGCGGCGGCGCCGGCCTCCTGTTCCCCGCGCTCATGACGCTCGCCATGTCGGGCGCCACGCCGAGCGAGGCGGGACTGGCGTCCGGGCTCGTCAACACGACGTTGCAGGTGGGCGGCGCGCTCGGGCTCGCGGTGCTCGCGACCCTGTCGACCACGCGCACCGACACCCTGCTCTCCGAGGGCCACTCGAACGCCTCGGCGCTGACCGGCGGGTACCACCTCGCGTTCCTGATCGGGGCCGGGCTGGTGCTGGTCGCGATCATCGTCGCGGCGGTCGTCGTCCAGCCGGAGACGGAGGCGGCCGAGGCCGTGGAGACCGAGGTCCATCGCGGCGAGCCGTCCTACGAGGCCGCGTAATCCCCATGGAATATCCTCGCTGCGTCCGCGACCCGGACGCAGCGAGGAGACCGTGGATCACAGGGACGGGCGGATAACGCTCGACGGCGAGACGGTCCGCCGGCTGGGCTACGAGATCGTCGACGCGATCGCCCGGCGCGTGGACGACCTGCCCGAGCGGAAGGTGGGCGAGCCGGCCACCCGCGCGGCCATGGAGGCGCTGTTGCAGGAGCCGGCCCCCGAGCACGGCTCCGACCCGCACTCCGTGCTCGAGACCGTCCTCCGGGACGTGGTCGCCCCCGGCCTGCGCGTGGACCATCCGCGCTTCTTCGCCTACACGCCGATACCGGGCAACCCCGTCGGCGCCCTCGCCGACGCCCTCGTCGCCGGGTCCTCGCTGTTCGCCGGCACGTGGCAGGGGGCGCCCGGCGCGGCGATGGTCGAGCTCGTGACGCTCGAATGGCTGCGCGACATCTGCGGCCTGCCGGAGACCACCGAGGGGCTGTTCGTGAGCGGCGGGTCGATGGCGAACATGACGGCGCTGGCGGTTGCGCTGGAGGAGCGGGCGCGCGGCGAGCGCGCCCGGGCGACCGTCTACCTCTCGGAGGAGGCCCACTCGTCAGTGACGCGCGCCCTGCGGGTGCTCGGCGTGCAGCCGGAGCACATCCGCACGCTCGCCGCCGACGACGCCGGGCGCCTCGTCACGTCGCAGGTGGCCGAGGAGATTGACGCCGACCGCGCCGCCGGCAGGCTGCCCGCCTGCGTGGTCGCGACCGCCGGCACCACCGGCACCGCGGCGATCGACCCGCTGCCCGAGCTGCGCCGGCTGTGCGACGACAACGGGCTATGGCTCCACGTTGACGGTGCCTACGGCGCCGCCGCGATGATCACCACCCGCGGCCGGGCCCTCCTGCGCGGCATCGAGGCCGCGGACTCTCTGACGCTCGACCCGCACAAGTGGCTGTTCCAGCCGCTCGAGGCCGGCTGCCTGCTCGTGCGCGACGGCGCCGCCCTCGAGCGGGTCTTCTCCGTCAGTCCCGCCTACCTGCGCGACACGGCCGGCGCCGAGGCGGAGGTGAACTTCGCCGAGCGCGGCCTGCAGCTGACGAGGCAGTTCAGGGCGCTGAAGCTCTGGATGTCGATCAAGGTGTTCGGGCTGGAGGCGTACCGGACGGCGATCGACAACGGCATCGACCTCGCCGAGCACGCCGAGCGGCTGCTCGCGCGCGACCCCACGTGGGAGATCGTGACGCCGGCGCAGCTCGGCATGGTCACCTTCCGGGCGGTCGCCCGGGGCGCGCCGGCGCATGAGCTCGACGAGCTGAACGCCCGCCTGCCGGCGGCGGCGCTCGCCGACGGCTTCATGTACCTGACGACGACGCAGGCCCGCGGCATGACCGTCCTGCGGCTCTGCACGATCAACCCGCGCACGACCCGCGAGGACGTCGAGCAGGTGGTCGAGCGCCTGAGGGCGCTGGTGGGCCGCGGCTAGGAGACCGTCGGGTCGTCCGACAGCTCCGCCACGCGGCGCGCCAGCGCCCGCAGCACCTTGCGCTCCACGGTCGGCGACTGGTCGAGCAGGTAGCGGAAGTCCGGCCCCGTGAGCACGAAGGCGCGCACGTCCTCCGTCGCCGTCACGGTGGCCATCCGGCGGGTGTCCTCGAGCAGCGCGATCTCGCCCACGAAGTCCCCGCCTCCGCGAATGGCCAGCTTCTTGCCCTTCCTCGTGACCTCGACCCTGCCGCCGATGATCACGAAGAACTCGTGCCCGATGTCGCCCTCCTTGCAGAGCACAGTGCCGGCGGGCAGCTCCAGGTCCTCTCCGACGCGCGAGAGCTGCACCAGCTCCTTCTTCGAGAGGCCCTCGAAAAGGGGCGAGCGCGCGAGCGCCTGAACCTTTGTGTCCTGGTTGAAGAGCTTGATGGCGCCTACCCTATTCGCGCGCGCTCCCGTAGTCGAGCCGCGTACAGCCGCCACTCGCCGGGCACGCCCTTGAGCGCGTGCAGGCCGCGCTCCTCGAAGTCGATGCTCGACCCTGCCGCCAGGTCGCGAACCACTCCCGAGACGAGGATCTCGCACGGCCGCGCCTCGGCGGCGATGCGGGCGCCGATGTGCACTGCGATGCCCTCGACCCTCCCGTTCGAGATCTCGACCTCGCCCGTGTGGACGCCGACCCGCAGGTCGAGCCCGAGGTCGCCGACGGCCGCCAGGGTGCCCTGCGCGCACGCGATCGCGCGAGCCGGCCCCTCGAAGGTCGCGAAGAACCCGTCGCCGGTGCCGCGGATCTCCTTGCCGCCGTAGCGGGCGAGCTGGGCGCGCACGGCGGCGTGGTGGGCCTCGAGCAACTCGCGCCAGCGGCTGTCGCCCAGCTCGGCCGCGCGCGACGTGGAGTCGACGATGTCGGTGAACAGCACCGTCGTCAGCACGCGCTCCGGCGCGGTGTGCGCGCGCCCCTCCGACAGGAACCGCTCGACCGCCTGCGGGATGCGGGCGTCCCCGTAGATGCTGAGGTTGGTCGTGGTCAGCTCCACCGCCTCGGCGCCCGGAATGCGGTCCGCCATGTACCTGCAGCCCTCCCGGTAGCGCTCGTGGTAGATCATGAGCGTCGGGACCGTGATCGTCGGCAGCACCTCCCGCACGTCCGTCTCCATCAGCACGCGCAGGAACAGGGCGGCGGCGCCCGGGCTGGCCGCGAGCCGCTCGTGGTTGACCATCCAGTGCTCGAAGACCGGGTCGCCCAGGTACTCCGGGAAGAAGCGCCGCAGCTCCCGGCGCTGGAACTCGCGGTCGCCCCAGCTGGCCCGCGCCTCGCGCACCCGCCGGTGCCACTCCTCCACCGGCGCACCGGCCGGGAAGTCGGGCGCGGACACCACGCGCGGATAGGTGTTGTGCAGAATCAGCGCGCTCACGCGCTCGGGGTAGATCGCCGCGAACACCGCGCACAGCTGGCCGCCCGGCGAGCCCGCGCCCAGCAGCGCCGCGCGCTCCGAGCCCGCGGCTTCCATGACCGCCCGGATGTCGTCCATGCGCGTCTCGAGCGTCGGCCGGTCCCGCGGCCGGTCGGACATGCCGGTCCCGCGCTTGTCGAACATGATCAGCCGCGCGAACGACCCGAGGCGCTCGCAGAACTCCACGAAGATCGGCTGCTCCCACGCCCAGACGAGGTTGATCAGGAAGGGCACGAACACCAGGTCGGGCGGCCCCTCGCCCACCACCTGGTACGCGATGCTCACGTCGCCGCTGCGCGCGTACCGCACGTCGGGCATGTCGAGGTTCACGGCTGAAGACTAA
>DASXAA010000069.1:0-12548 GCA_036407035.1 Thermoleophilaceae bacterium
GCCAGGCCAACCCCTGGGTCAAGAACGCCGACCTCGACCACCACGGCTACGGCATCGCCGAGGCCAGCCAGAAGGGCTTCCGCTGCCACTTCCGCCGCGTCGACACGATCAAGCGCCCCTCCAAGACCGCCCTCCCCACCGGCGAGTACGCCTACCGCCTCCAGCGGGGGCAGCCCAGCCTGCTCGACTGACCCCGGTCAATGGCGCCGGCGGCCCGGGACCGCCCCGCACGCGTTTGAGTCCCGCGACTCTTTCGCGCCCCGCTGCGCGGGGCTAGCGTCGGCCGCGGGATGAAAGCAGCCCGCAGCAGCGGACCGCCGCGCCTCTCGGATGCCACGGGGCTGAGCGGGATGCTGGCCGCGGTGAGCGTCGTCCTGCTTGCGCTGACGGTCTGCGGAGCGGTCCGCGCCGGCTTTGTCCCACCCTTGGTGGAACGGATGGTGTGTGTGGTGAGCAGCGTCCTGCCCACAGGTCCCAAGGCCTGCGGGGAGCCGTCCGGCGGCGGCAGGCTCCCGGCCGACGCGGGCGGCCTCCTGCATCGCGTGCAGCAGCCGGCGGAGCGCCCGAACAGGCCCGGGCTGGACGAGCTGTTCCGGAGGCTGCAGGGGTCTTTGAACAGGTACTTCGAAGCCGTGCCCGGGTCGCAACACCGGCGGCCGCGCGCGAGGATCCACGGCCCCCCCGGGGAGGTGGTCAACCTGGGCTTCGTGGAGCTGCCCCCGGCCCCCGGCGCAAGCGACGGCACACCGGTGATCGACCTCTTTGTGAGGGACACCGGGGACCCCCGGAGCGACCTCGCGGAGGCCCGGTTCGCGCTCGCCTACCTGTTCGCGAGGATCAACCTGCACGACTTCGGCGCCCCGTACGACCTCGGCGACGATCGCCTGGTCCCGAGCGTCGACGGCTGGCTCTGCGCTCGCGACTGCGCGGAATGGCGCGACCTCCGCCTCCGCGCCGATTGCATGGCGGGCGCGTGGGCGAGGTGGGCACTCACGCAGGATCCACTCGCGCAGGATCCAAGGATCATCGACGAGGACACCGTCGCGCGGATGCGCGCGGTGATCGAGGCCAAGCAGCCGTACCGCGGCCCCGACAGCGGCGCCCCCGACGGGCCCACGCGCCTCCGCTGGTTCGACCGCGGCTACGCCAGCGACCAGACGACCCCCAACCCCTTCGCCGCCTGCTCCGATGCGACGAGCTGAGCGAGCCCGTGGGCCCCGCGCCCCGCACGGGTCCGCCCGCTCTTCCGGGCTGGCCTTCGGCGACCTGCTGGCGGCGGCGGGCGGCGCCGTGCTGCTGGTCGGCATGTTCCTGCCCTGGTTCGGGACCCGCCTGTCGGGACGGCTCCCCGAGATCGGGAGCCTCGGGAGCCCCATCGAGCCGGTGGACGCCTGGCAGGCGTTCGGTGTCATCGACGTCGTCCTGTTCGCCGTGGCGGCGCTCGCCCTCGGGCACGCCGCGTACCGCGCCACGGGGGCGCTGCCCGCCTCGCGCGTCCGCACTCGTGTCGTGCTCGGCCCCCTCGGCCTCGTGGCGGTGGCGGCGGTGCTCGTCGGGCTCTCGGACTCGCCGATCCACGAGGTCTCGAACCAGCTCGTGGTCGTCGAGCCGCAGCTGGGCGCCGGCGGGTTCGTGGCCCTCGCCGGCGCCCTGGCGATCAGCCTCGGGGCCTGGATGCGCCCTGCCGACTAGCGTCCGCTTCGTGCCCAGCTCGACAGGCGACCGCTTGGCGCGCGCACTGGGCGCGGTCGCCTACCGCTTCATCCGCAGGGTCACCTTCCGCGTGGCCGCCTTGGAGAAGCCCTTCGTCCTGACCGTCAGGCGCGCACGTAGGCGGCCCCGCTTCCGTAGCGCCGCCAAGGCCGGCTTCCGCAGCTTGAGGCGCACCGTCTTCGTCGCGTTGGGCGCGATCGAGAAGCGCGCGGACGCGTAGGCGGCGGCCGCGGAGGTCTTGCCGAGGCTCGACAGCTGGGCGCTGCCGGCGCAGCGGGTAGGACTCGGGCACCGGAGCCGTAGCGTGCCGATGCCACGCTTGTTGAAGACGATCGAGCCGCTGAGGATGCGCGCCGCTCGGCGGGCGCCCGGCGCCCCGCCGCCCTGACCACCGCCGCCGCCGCCGGCGCCGCCACCGCCGCCGCCACCACCGGTCGGCGGGGCGCCGGGGGGAGTCAGCGTCGCGCGGACCGTGGCCACGATCGGGTTGTACGAGGCCAGGAGGGCGTTCACGAGCGACTCGTCGGCGTCCTCGACGCAGTCGGCCACGGGGATGGTCGCGTTCCCGCTCGCCGCGAGCGCGTGGTTCGCGGGATTCCAGGGCGAGCCCGGCGCGGCCGTCGAGAGGTTGACGGGAATCGGGGCCGCGGCGCTGCCGAGCGAGCAGTCGAAGGCGTCCACCAGCGGCGCCGTTCCGAAGAGCCGGGCGTGGCCGGCGCCGGAGAAGTGCGCCGCCCCCGTGGCGGGGTCGATCGCGCCGCTGAACGGCTGGTCCATCGTCACGGTCGCGGTGGCGTTGATTCCGGCCGAGTTGAGCGTGCCCTGTGCAAAGTTCGAGCTCGGCGCCGGCAGCGGGGTCTCGGTCGCGGCCCCGACCGTGATCCGGCCCGCCGGGCCGGCCGGTGCGCTCAAGGTCACGGGGCCCACCCGCAGCGACACCTCCGAGTACGCGGCGTCGTACTGGCCCTGTGGCAGCGGGGCCGCAACCGCCGGCGCCGCAGTCGAAAGGGCGGCTGCGCCGACCGCGGCGACGGCCACGGTTGGGGCTAGCTTCTGGACTCTGGTCAAGCGCACGGGGATCTCCTTGTTCGAACCGGGGGGCGCTGGTTGGTACTACAGGCGACAGGGGCCCACAAGCGAGGCGGTGCAGGCCTCACTGCGCCTGGCCGACGCACTGGGCAGCGTGTACGGCAGCCCGCCCCACGCTGCCGGGAGCGGCCGACGGACTCCAGCCGGCCGACCGTTGTGCGTGATGCACAAGCGTTCGCCGACCCCGCGCCGAGATCACGTACGTTCGCGTCTGGCGCTTCACGTTCTCGACCGGGGCTCAGGGGAATTGCCCGCATGAGACGCAACCGTCCTTCCTCGACCACGCCGGCCCATGCGGCGCGCCTCGGCCGCGCGTCCACGGGCGAGCGCGCGGCGACGAATTGGGTCGCCCGGCCGTCCGACGGCGTCCCGGGCCCTTCGTCGCCCTGCCCAGGTTGGGACGCAGGCCTCTGGTGGCGCCGAGCTCGCGGCCCTAGCTTGGCCGTGATGCCTCTGATCGCCCGACATCGGTGCGCCGAGTGCCTCGGAGCCGCACCCCTCGGGGGCGGGCCCTCAGCAGGGAGGGAAGTCGCAGACAGGGGGCGCACTGGTCGGCGGACTGGGCGGTTCACTCGGCGGCGGGCTGGGCTGACTCGGCGGCGGGCTGGGCGGCTGACTCGGGGTTGGCGTCGCCGGCGGAGGCGTTGGGCTTGGCGGCGGCGGTGTGACCTCCGCCGGCGCGGCCGGCTGGGCCGCCTGGGACCCCCCGCCGGCCTGCCCTTGCTCCCGCCCGGCGACAATCCGCTGCTTGGCGTCGCGCGCCTTCGCCGCCCGCTGCTTTCGCCGCGCTTTCTCTCTGCGCTTCGCAGCGCGGTCCTCCCTGCGTGCGCGTCTCCGCTCCGCCGCTATCTCGGCCTGCGCGGCGTCGGCTCGGTCCTGCTCGGCCGGGCTCTGGAGCGTGGCGAACGGCAGTTGAGCCCCCGCCTCCGTCCGCGCCGGAGGCGCGGAGACCGGCTCGCTCGGTCTCAGCACGGCGGTGACCACCCCGGTCACCAGCAGTCCGGCGAGCGTGTAGCCGAGCAGCGCGAGAAGCTTGCGCGACTTGAGTGGCGCGTTCCGCCGATGCCGGCGCCGGCGCGAACGCGCGCGCGGGGGGGAGGTCGCGCTCGCCCCCGACTCGCGCGCGGCGTGAGGCGAGCCATCCGTGCGAACCGGTGCGTCCGCCACGGTGGCCGCGCCAGGGTCGGAGCCGTGGTCCCAGCCCTCGTCCGGCGGCAGGCTTCCCCATGTGCTCGCAATGAGGATCGGGCGTGACCGGGAACGGCGGACGCGCATGACCCAACGCCGGAGGGCCCCGGTCGCCCCGCTCCCGACCAGGAGCAGGACAAGCAGCGCGGTCAACTCCATGCCGGTTCCATCGTGCCGTCGCCGTTGACCACGTCGGTGAACCTGGTGCCGGCCGGGACGGCGAAGGCGGCCAACATACTCGTGCGCCTCATGTTGGGTCCTCCTGATTGGGGTCCTATCCCAATCACGACCCCACGGGCGCAGGGTTTCTGCCAACGGCCCTCTCAGACGCGATGAGATCGTGGGGCGCCGTGAGACGTGGGACGACGCCGCCGACGCCGCGCACGCTCGACCCGCAAACGCTCGGCGACCATCTCGACAAGCTCTTCAGGGCGGCGTGGGCGTTGTGCGGCTCCCGCGAGGACGCCGAGGACCTCGTCCAGGAGAGCTACGAGCGGGTGCTCCGTCGGCCGCGCCTGGTGCGGCGCGAGAACGACCTCGGCTACCTCTACCAGACGCTCCGCCACACTTACTTCAACACCCGGCGCGCGGCGTCCCGCCGCCCGCAGGTCGCCGCGCAGCTCGACGATCTTCAGATCGCGTCCTGGCGGGCCGACATACAACCGGAGCAGGCGGCCGAGACCAACCTCGTGCTCGAGGCCGTGGCGGCGCTGCCAGAGCCGATGCGGGACGTGCTCGTCGCCGTGGACGTGCTCGGGCTGAGCTACGGCGAGGCCGCCAGGGCGCTCGGCGTCAAGGAGAAGAGCATCCCGAGCCGACTCGCGCGGGCCCGGCTCAGAGTCGCGGAGGCGCTGCGAGGATGAGAGGGATGCGGCAGAGAAGCGGCCCATCAGGCGTCGTGGGAAGAGACCATGGAACCTGACCTCGCATACGGGCTGAGCGACGACGACCTCGCTCCTCTCGCGCGTCTTGCCGACGGCACGCTGTCGGAGGCTCGTCGTGCCGAGGTCGAGGCGGGTGTGGCCGCGTCCCCGTGGCTCGCGAGCATCGTCGAGCGCCAAGTCGTCGCGCTCGACGCGCTGCGCAGCACGGCCGACACGGGCGCCCCGGCGCGACTGCGCGTGCAGATCGAGCGGCGCCGGGCGGGGCGCGCCGGTGTGGGCGAGCGTAGGAAGCACCTCATCGGCGGCGCCGTCGCGGTCGCCGCGATCATGGCGCTCGCGCTCGTCCTTGTGCTGCCGGCTGCGTTCTCGGACCGCCCGACCGTCGCCGACGCGGCGGCGCTTGCACAGCAGCCGCCGACAGAGCCGGCGCCCACCGAGGCGCGGGGTGCGCCGCAGCTCTTGCGGGCGCAGGTCGAGGGCGTGCGGTTCCCTAACTACGCCGCCAAGTTCGGCTGGAAGCCCGTAGGCGCCCGCCGGGACCACCCCTCCGGTCGTGTCTCCACCACCGTCTACTACGGCAGGGGCGGACGCACGATCGCCTACACGATCGTCTCGGGCGACCCACTCGATCCGCCGTACGGCGCTCGCGTGACCACGCGCGGCGGCGTCGAGTACCACAGCTTCCGCGACGACGGCCGGACGATCGTCACGTGGAGGCGCGACGGCCGCACGTGCGTGCTCTCCGGCCGGGCGGTGCGGACCACGGAGCTCCTCGAGCTCGCCGACTGGAGAGGCAAGGGCGCGGTCCGCTTCTAGGGGCCCGCGGCCCCACCGGCCCTCATCGCGAGGCCAGGATGGTGATCCGGACCGGCTGGCTGTGACCGGTCGCGTAGGGGTATGACGGCTCGCTCGGAACGCGGGCACGCAGACGGTAGCTGCGCCGAACACCGACGACGGGGAAGCGGTGGCCGAGGGCGAGGCGGCCGCTCCCGAGGTCGCGCCGTGTGTCGGGTTGAGGGCGGCCAAGATCCGCTTCAAGTTGGGCCCCCTGATTGGTTCGGTTCGCCGTCCCATCGAAGACCCCGTGAGGAGACCGTTTCTGCCGGGACGGCCCCCGGGTCATCCCGGGACGTGGCAGCGAGCGAGCGGATCGGCCCGTCCGCCCGTCAGGCCTTGCCGGAAGGACGTCAACCGATCCCTCACCCTGCCGTGGCTGAGCGAATCGAAGCCGGCGACGATGCTGCTCTCCGCCTCGGCGACGGCGACGTCCGGGTCCACCAGCCCTCGAGCGATGAGCCGAGACATGGCCGCCCCAGCCAGGCAGTCCGCCTGCTGTTCAGCGACCGGCCCGCGGGCCGCCTCTCGCTGCCCGGTGACGGAGTACAGGATCTGGTGACCCCACTCGTGACCGAGCGCATAGGCGATCTCCCCCGGTCGAGCACCGCCGTCATGGACGCCGATGACGACGAAGCCCGGCTCGACCGTCCCGTCGGGCGACACCCGGGGGTAGCGGGACCCGGATCGCTGGCGCGGATGCCCGCGAATCCTCACACGGTCCATTTGGCCGGCGAGCTGAGGGAGACGCCCGCGCCAGAACCGGTCGAGCTCGGCCACGATCAGTCGCAGGCGATTCACCAGGGGGTCGTCTCCCGGTGGCCTCGCTTCACCATTGGATTCCATCAGCAGCCCGACGAAGAGGTCCGCGGCAATCGACTGGAGGTAGTCGCGGTCCTCGGCTGCGAGCGGACGCGTGGTCGTGAGATCGACCACGTCGGCGCGTCCAGGCCACCAGCGGTTGAACGGAACGGCCTGCCGCAGCTCGGACAGCTCGAGGAACCGCGTCCCGTCCCGGGTCGGTATCCGCAGCGGGACCAGCGGCCGGATGGTGGCCATCGGCGACCAGTCGAGCGCGAAGCGCGTGCCTGGGGGAATCCTGGCAAGCACGCGGCCCCGCTCGTCAGTGATCGCGGTCTCGCGTCGGAAGACCCGGACCGAGCGAGTGCCCCCGGGGAAGAGATCGAGCTCCTGGACGTCGAATGACAGAGGGCCGGAGGGCGCCGGCGGCGGCTTGGCCTGCCCGCCGTCGGCCTGGGCCGGCACGAGCCGCGTATCGCCCGCGAACTGCGCGGACCCGGCGCAGGCGGCGGCCTCGCCGCCGAAAGCACGTCGGAGCAGAGACGTAATCTCGCAGGGAAGCCTGTGGGCGAGGACCGGGCCGACGGTCGCGGCCGTCGCGAGCGCGAGCAGGACCACCACCACCACGGCGACGAAGCCGCCGGCGGCGCCCCGCTCACCGGGTGCACCTCGCGCGGCGCAGGGCGTCACCGGGCGTCCGGGGCCGAGGACGTCGAGCGGCGCGGTCGCCGGGTCTGATCGGGATGCCATCCTCATCGAGGACCCCGGCAGGTCAGGGGTTCTGCCAGCGCTCGTCGTGCTCGTCCGCGGCTTGACTCCCAGTCAGAGCAGCATGCGAGCGGTGGTCAGCGGTTGCGCCGGGACGTCAGACCGCAAGTCGTTCGCAAACGCTTCGTCATCCGTGGGGCCGCGGTGTGGCGGGTGTCTCTCCCTCCGTGTTATGCCCCCGGGACCACCGTCAGCGAAGGAGGGGATAGATGACCAAGACGCAACGAAGTCTCGTGTACCTGCTTGTCGCAGCCATCCTGGCCATCCTCGCGGCGCCTGCGTGGGGCCAGACCGATACCCGGCAGTACGCGGTCACCTACGTCGATTTCAAGCCCGCGGATGCCAAGGCAGGCGCCCGAGTGCTCGACGACCTGGCCGCACACGCCTTGAGCCGTGGGGGCGCCGTCCGCTTCCAAGTTATGCAGCAGGTCGGTCGACCCAACCTCTTCGTCCTGTTCGGGATCTGGAATCACGCGCTCGCTTACGAGGCGTACAAGAGCTCGCTGGCTACCCAGTCCATCCTCGCGCGGCTGACACCCCGGCTGGGAGCGCCGCTCGACGAGCGGCCGGGGAATCTGCTCGGGGGGAGCGTGCCCTCCCCGACTCGCCATGCCGCGGCCCGGCAGATCGCGGTGATCACCCACCTCGACATCATTCCCACGTTCGTCGACCAGGCACGCCCGGTGCTCGACAAGTACATGGCCGACAGCCCCGGCGACCCCGGGGTCCTGACCTCCGCGATGTTGAGCTGGACGCCCACAACCAACCACTT
Organism: Thermoleophilaceae bacterium; assembly: GCA_036407035.1. Taxonomy (GTDB): domain Bacteria; phylum Actinomycetota; class Thermoleophilia; order Solirubrobacterales; family Thermoleophilaceae; genus JACVRW01. The sequence continues at coordinate 8,050 of DASXAA010000069.1, forward strand.
CCAGCTTGTCGAGGTCTTCGCCGACCAGAGGGCATACGACTCCCACCTGAGCGCTCAGCACACGGTCGACTTCCGGACGAATCTCCAGCCGACCATCGGCGCTCCATACGACGCGCGGGTCTACAAGGTGCGCCCCTGCAGCCGCCCATGCGGGGCGGACACACGGCACGGGGACGCCGCGGTCCAGTTCGGCGCCATCGGCCAAGATCAGCCCGCGGAGATTGAGGATCGGATCTACCCGACCTACACGGTCGGCGATCCGATCCCGACCCGGTATGGCCGGGACCAGCCGCCCATCGAGATCGCCGCCGGCGGGCGCGTACTCTCGAGGATCGACGGGAACCACCAGGTGTTGGTCTACCGCCTCCACAAGGGCGAGACGCGTGACGACGCCCTGGCCAAGCTCGATGCGCGCGCCCTCGAGACCAATGCGGACGGCGTCCTTCGCGGCCGAATGGCCGGCCAGAACGGATTCGGCGCAATAACGACCGGGCCCGACCAGCTCACGGCCCAGGACCGCGATCTCGGTTTCGTGTACCTCGGCGAGACGAAGGTCCCGCCACCGACGTTCGAAACCGATACGTCGTCTCGCCTCGGGGCGGGCCAGTACGTCCTGCTGTGCAATCTCCGCTCCCACTACGACACGCGCGACATGTTCGCGCTGCTCGACGCAAACCCAAAGAAGCACAAGCGGAAGCACTAGCGGCGTGGCCAGGCGGTGTCGGAGGGGGCGGCCCGCAGGGCCGTCCTCTCCGGTTGGCGCAGCCGGCGTCCGGGCGCCAGCACCGTGCCCAGGGCCGCCACGGGGCATTGTGAGCGTTGCACCGAGCGGCTTGTCGCGGACGGCTGGTAGCCATATGAGGACGGGGTGGCACGAGCTGCCGAACCCGGGGAGTCGGTGGGGGGTCTGGAGCTGCACCTTCTCGGTGGGCTTCTCGTCAGGGTCGACGGCACAGAGCTGCCGCCGCTGCATGCGCACGGGCCCCTGGCGCTGCTTGCCTGGCTTGCCCTGAACCACGGCGCGCACTCGCGGGCGACTGTGGCCGGCAAGCTGTGGCCGGGGTTCGTCGACGTAAGTGCGCGCAACAGCTTGCGCACTGCGCTCTCCGCGCTGCGCGGGTATCTGGGTCCGGGCGCGGATCGCTACCTGGTCGCGTCGCGCAACGCGATCGGGCTCGCGTCCGAGAACGTCACCGTTGATCTTGCCGAATTCGAGCGTCTGCGGCAGCAGCACCGCTACGAGGCGGCAATCGATCTCTGCCGCGGCGAGCTGCTCGCGGGCCTCCACGACGGCTGGGCGCTCGCGGCCCGCCAGGAGCACAACGAGAGGGTCGGCGAGCTGATGAGCCGGCTCACCGTTGCGGCGGTGCGGCGGTCGGATCACGAGCAGGCAATCCGTTGGGCGCGGCGCCGCCTCGCGCTCGAGCCACTTGCCGAGGATTCGCTGCGAGTGCTGATGCGCCTGCTGGCGGCCGACGGCCGGCGCGCCGAGGCACTGAGCATCTACTCCCAGCTGCGCGAGCGTCTCGGCCGGGAGCTCTCGATGGCGCCGTCGACCGCGACGCGACAGCTCGCGGGCGAGCTGCGTCGTCCCCGCCCCGGGATGCGCGACCCCGCCTTTGTCCTGCAGCCGCTCGACCTGCCGCCGCGCTTGCGTGCCAGGCAGCGCACCCGCTTCGTTGGGCGCAGCGCCGAGCTCGGCCGACTCGGGCGCAGCTGGCGCCGCGCTCGGGCGGGCGAGCTCCAGTTCGCGCTGATCGCGGGCAGCCCCGGCGTCGGCAAGAGCCGGCTCGCTGCCGAGCTGGCGAGCGTGTCGGGGGCCAGCACGCTCTACGGCAGCTGCGTGAAGGAGGGAGGCGCCGCCTACCACGCCTTCGTCGAGGCGCTCCGGCCGCTGGTATGCGTCCTGCCGCCGCTGGCGCTCGAGCGCGTCGGTCCGCATCTGTCCGGGCTCATGCCCGAACTCACGCCGGAGGCGCAACGCAACGGCACGCCCGATCCGGGGGACGACCCGCCTGCGGCCTGCCGGCTCATCTTCGCCGCGGTGGCAGACATCATCGCCACTGCCTGTGCTTCCCGTCCGACGCTGCTGGTGCTCGACGACCTGCACTGGGCCGACCCCGCAACGCTGCTGCTGCTCGAGCACACGGTGCGCAGCTCCGCGGGACGCCCGCTGCTCGTCCTGGGCACCTACCGGGACGACGCGCTCGCCACGACACCCCGGCTGGCTGCCACTCTCGGCGAGCTGCGCCGCGAGGTCCCGTACGACCGGGTGTCGCTTACGAGCCTCACCACGGCCGAGACGGGCGAGCTGACCGCCGCCTGGCTCGGCGCTGCGCTACCGCCGGCTTTGGTCGGCACGATCCAGAGGTGGACCGACGGTAACCCGTTCCTCGTCGAGGAGTTCCTGCGCGATCTGGTCGACGCGATCGGCGACGACCCCGGCCCCCTGCTCGCGGACGGTGTGGGCGAGGAGGCGCTGGCCAGCGAGCTCACTCTGGAGCACGCCAACTCGTACCGGTTCCAGCACGCGTCGGGCCACGACGGCCCGCGCGGAATCGCTGGCACGGGGGCGGCATCCGACGGTCGGCGGTGTGGCGATCCTGCATGAAGTGCCGCGGACGGCGGGGGGGCGCCACGCGTTAGCTGGACGGTCGAGCTGAGCGCCCCGCGCGCCGGGTTGGCGATTGTCGTCGCCTCGGGCGACGCCCAGCCGAGCGGGACCATCACCGCGGGCCATCAGTGCAATGGGGCGAAGCGCGGGGCGCGGCAGAGCCAGGTGTCAGCGGGAGCCTCGAGGGCTCGGGTCAGCGGCCTCGGTTTGGCAACGTCAGTGCGATGCGCGCCAAGCCGTCGGCGTAGCGGCCGTCGGCGTAGCGGCCGTCGGCGTCGCTCGTTGCCGTGCGCGCGCGGGCGGCAAGCTTGCCGCGATGGTCGAAGCGGTTGAGCCTGCTGATCAGGCGCATGCGGAGTGTCCTGTTTTCGCCGGCGCCCAGGTCGTACCTGGTCTTGCCGAGTCGGATCGGAGCCCTCCTTCCCGTCATTTTCACGGCGCGAGCGGTCAGCAGCTCGAGCCGGCCTTTGCAGCGCCCGGTCTCGTCCGTTTGACAGCTGACCTTGATGCGGGCGATGTAGCCGCCGCCCTTGCGCCGCTGGAGCTTGGCTCGTTTGGTCACGATCCTGAGCGCCGGGGCCCTGGCGGCATCCGGAGCCGTGGCCGCGTCACCCGGGGCCGTGGTGGGATGGCCCGGGTTCGTCGTGCCATCACTCGGCAGGGCATCCACGTTTTCGATGCTCTCGAGTGCGTCTATGCCGATCTGGTCGGTCCGCGCGTCGTCCGTGCCGGCCCCGCCGCGTGCGCGGTCGAACGAGCCGTCGCGGACGTCCAGCACGTCGTCGCCGTTCTGGCCGTCGACGATGTCCGGTCCGGCGCCGCCTGTCAACGCATCGTTACCCGCGCCGCCGAGCAGCGTGTCGGCGCCCTCGCTCCCGGAGAGCGAGTCGTTGCCCTCGTTGCCATTGGCGATCAGTGCGAGGCCGGTCCCGGGCTCGGCGCTGAACTGATCGTCGCCACCCAGGCCGTTCAGATCGAGTCGCTCGCTCGTCGCGATGTCGAGGGAGAACGGAATCAGGTTGGTTCGGTCGAAGCGCGCTCGGCCGCCGGCGGCGGCCGCGACCTTGAACACGTCTCCCGCTGGAGCGCCGTTGACCTCGATCGTGTCGAAGCCCGCCTCACCTTCCATCACGTCCGAGCCGTCGCCGTTGTTCCAGGTGATGACATCGTCGCTGTCACCGCCCTCAAGATCGTCGCCGCCCCTCCCCCCGACGATGGCGTCGCTGTCGGCTCCACCGCGCAGAAGGTCGGGCTCGTCGTTGCCGGTCAGAGCGTCGTTGCCGCCCTGGCCGTCGACGGTCACGGACGAGACATTCGCGGTGCCGATCGTCACGACATCATCGCCGTCGCCCGCATTGACGAAGAGGTTGATCGAGCCGTTGGCAAGCGCCGGCTGGTCGCCCGGGATGGAGCTGTCGAAGTCGGTCGGGGAGGCGAACCCGTTGTTGCGCTGGTTGTGGCTCAACCGACCGTTGATCTCACCGATGGTCAGGGTGTCCGCCGCACCGTTACCGTCGAACCTGACGACGCGACCATCGACCTCCGCGTCGTACGCGGCGCCTGCCGAGGTCGGCAACGCCAGCGCGGCGGCGGCGGCAGTGGCCGCAGCCGCGGCGATCGCGCCGCACCGTTTGTTCGCCTCGCGTCGAGCCATCTCGCCCTCCTGGGTCGGTTGCATAACCCCGGACACCTGCCGTGCGAAAGCCTTCCGGCCCTGGGCGAACCCTGTGCAGCGTGAACACCCAAGCTGCTCGCGGGGTGCCGGCGGCGCCGACCGCGCTTGCCGAAGCCCCGTACTGGGCCGAGATCGAACAGAGGCGGACTGGGCGTTCGTCGCGGCGCGCCGATCAGGTTCGGGGCTGACCGGTGTGTGCGTCTCGCGCAA
>DASXAA010000070.1:0-6927 GCA_036407035.1 Thermoleophilaceae bacterium
ACGGCGTGCTCGAAGTGGGACGGCGGCGCCGCGCTCGCCACCCGCGCCTGCTCGACCGGGTCCGGATCGACCATCGGCATACCGGCCGGCGCGAGCTCGTCCACGCGCGCGAGCGCGCGCTCGACCAGCGCGTCGGGGGCCTCGTCGCCGTCGGCCGCCACGCACACGGTCATGCGCGCCTCGCCGCGGTGGCGCACGAGCGACAGCTCGGGCATCACGAGCAGCCCGGGGGCGAGCGAGGACCACTCGGGCGTCGCGCCCCCCTCGGCCGCGAACGAGAAGCCGCCGACGAAGACGGGTCCGGCGGCCGCCGGTCGAGCGGGGTCGTCCGCCGGATCGTCGGCAAAGCTCCGGCCGCCGAGCTCGCGCGCCCGGCGCGCCGCCTCCGCGAACCGATCGGCGCCGCGCGCCTCGACCACCGCCGCCGCACCCAGTCCCGCAAGAGCGAAACCGTCGCGGTCGGGCTGCTCGAAGCAGAAGAAACGGTCGTCCGCCCGCCGCGCGGCCAGCACGGCGGCGGAGACGTCGAGCTCGGCCGGAATCGGGACGGTGACGGCGGCGACCGCGCGGCCGCGGCCACGGCGCGCGGCCCGCAACGCGCGCGCCGCCCGCTCGGCCAGCGTCGCTCGCGCCTCCGGCTCGAGCGCGAGCGGATCGCGGGAGGGCGAGAGACGCACGGTCACCCGGGAAAGGATGACGCACGCCCGGGCGTCAGGACCCCGCGAGCGCGCCTACGTCGCGCTGCGCCCGCGCGCCACCGCGACCTCGCCCGTCCTGACCATCTCGATCAGGCCGAACGGGCGCACCATCTCCTCGAACGCCTCGATCTTGTCGTCGGCGCCCGTGACCTCGACGGTCACGCTCCGCTTCGACACGTCCACGGTCTTGCCGCGGAAGATCTCGGTGAACTGCATCACCTGCGCGCGCGCCTCGCCGTCCTGGCACGAGATCTTGAACAGCGCCAGCTCGCGCGCGACCGTCTCCTCGGGCTCGAGATCGCGGATCTTGATCACGTTGACGAGCTTGTGGAGTTGCTTCGTGACCTGATCGATCGGGTGCGCCGCGCCGTCGACGGTGAGCGTGATGCGCGACATCGAGTCGTCGTCGGTCGGGCCGACCGCGAGTGAGTCGATGTTGAACCCGCGCCGCGCGAACAGGCCCGCGATGCGAGCGAGCACGCCCGGCTTGTTCTCGACCAGCAGCGAGAGGACGTGCTTGCGGCCGGTGCGGATGCCGCCGGCCGCCTCCAGGTCCTCGAGGTTCAGGATCTCCTTGGTCCCTGGCTCACCCATGGTTCAACCCACCATGTCCCGGGCGGCCTGGCCTGCGGGGATCATCGGGTAGCAGTTCTCCTCCTTGGTCACGTGCACGTCGACCAGGACCGGCCCTTCCTCCGCGAGCGCGGACCTGAACCCGTCGACCAGCTCGGACTTGTCGGTGATCCGCATGCCCTTGGCGCCGAACGCCTCGGCCAGCTTGACCCAGTCGGGGCTCGCGCCCATCTCGACCGAGGAGTAGCGCCTGTCCCAGAACAGCTCCTGCCACTGGCGCACCATGCCCAGGTAGCCGTTGTTCATCAGGAACACCTTGACCGGGATCCGCTCGGTGACGCACGTGGCCATCTCCTGGACGGTCATGATCAGCGAGCCGTCGCCGGCGAGGCAGACCACGTCCTGGTCGGGGCACGCGACCTTGGCCCCCATCGCGGACGGCAGGCCGAAGCCCATCGTCCCGAGGCCGCCGGAGTTGATCCACTGGCGCGGCCGCGTGAAGCCGTAGTACTGGGCCGCCCACATCTGGTGCTGGCCGACGTCCGAGGTGATGATCGCCTCGCCGCCGGTCGCCTCGTACATCGCCTGGACCATGTACTGCGGCTTGATCTCCGAGCCCTGCGAGTCCTCGTATCCGAGCGGGTGCTTCTCCTGCCAGCCGCCGATCCGCTGCCACCAGCCCTCGAGCCGGGCCGGGTCGGCCTCGAGCGCGCGGTACTCGGCGGTGAGCTTGGGCAGGATGTTCGCGGCGTCGCCCACGATCGGGATGTGCGCCGGCACGTTCTTCGAGATCTCGGCCGGGTCGACGTCGATGTGGATGAACTTCGCGCGCGGCGCGAACTCGGACAGCTTGCCGGTGATGCGGTCGTCGAAGCGGGCGCCGATCGCGACGATCAGGTCGGCCTCGTCCATCGCGTAGTTGGCCGTGCGGGTGCCGTGCATGCCGAGCATGCCGAGCCACTGATCGCTGTCGGCCGGGAACGCGCCCAGGCCCATCAGCGTGCAGGTGACCGGCAGCCGGTCGGACAGGCACAGCTCGCGGAAGTCCTTCGCGGCGTTGGCGTTGACGACGCCGCCGCCGCCGTAGATCACGGGCCGGCGGGCGTTCGCGAGCGCCTTTGCCGCCAGGCGGATCTGCTTGGCGTTGCCGTCGGTGGTCGGCTGGTAGCCGGGCAGGTGGACCTTCGTCACCGGCTCGTACGGGATGTCGGCCCGCGAGAGGTCCTGCGGCACGTCGATCAGCACCGGGCCGGGCCGGCCGGTGCGCGCTATGTGGAAGGCCTCGTGGATCGCCTTCGGGATGTCGCGCGGGTCCTGGATCAGGATCGAGTGCTTGACGATCGGCATCGTGATGCCGCTGATGTCGGCCTCCTGGAACCCGTCCGTGCCGATCAGCTCCGTGCGCACCTGGCCGGTGAGGAACACCGTCGGCACGCTGTCCATCACCGCGTCGGCGATGCAGGTGACGAGGTTCGTCGCTCCCGGCCCCGAGGTCGCGAGCGCCACGCCCACCCGGCCGGACGCCTTGGCGTAGCCCTCCGCCGCGTGGCCCGCGCCCTGCTCGTGCCGGCACTGCACGTGGCGGATGCCGGCGTCGTAGAGGGCATCGTAGGTCGGGAGGTTGGCCCCGCCGGGGATGCCGAATACGTGCTCGACGCCCTCGGCCTTGAGGCATTCCATGATGGCGTCGACGGCTCGCATGACTGCGGCACTCCTCTCGGGGTGGGATGAACGGATGCGCCGGCAGGCCGGCCGGCGGAAAGCGCAGTCTAACAGCGGCTTTCAGCCGCTCAGACGGGGTTTTCCTGCGGGAACTCGAGGTCGCGTCCGCAGCGCATGCACACCTGGTCGTGCAGCGCGACCACGTTGCCGCACTCGGGGCAGCGGCGCCGCGGCTCGGAGCGCTCGTTGCGGTAGAAGAGGGCGACGATCGTCCCCAGCAGCGGCAGGCAGAGCCCGATCAGGAACCAGAGGAAGAACGAACTGCCCTTGATCTTGCCGATCGTGCCGGCCGAGAGTCCGAAGAAGAACGCGAGGACTGCGTACTCCACGCGCCGCTACAGCACGCGGATCGCCCAGACCACGCCGATGATCGCGAGTATCACGACCGCGATCCAGGCGATGGCCGCGACGACGCCGATCACGACCTTGAACAGCACGTAGGCCGCGACGATCAGGATCCCTACGGCGAGGATCTTCTTGGCGAAGTCGGAGACCGCTTGTCCCATGGCCTGAAGTGTGGCAGAGCCGTCCTACGGCTCGACCGACTCGCCGTCGGCGGGGATCGTCGCCTCCACCCCGGCCGTCTCGAGCTCCGCGCGCAGGCGCTCGCGGGTCAGCAGGCAGTGGTTGATCGCCTCGAGGTGGACCAGGATCAGCCTGCAGCCGGGGGCCGCGCGCGCGACCTCCGCCACGTCCGCCGCTCCCATCGTGATCGGCGGCCCCTCGAGGAGGCGAGCCTCGCCGGTGTTGAGCACCGCGGCGCGCGGGCGATGGCGCTCGAGCGCGGCGGCCACCTCGTCGCACCAGACGGTGTCGCCCGCCACGTACAGCGCGCCCTCGTCCGACTCCACCACGAACCCGCTGACCGGCCCGAGCGCGCGGGCCAGGTCCGGGTCGGTCGAGTGATGACCGCCGGTGCGGTGGATGACGAGCGCGTCGAGCTCGTCGGCGTCCTCCACAGGGCGGAGGCTCTGGAGCCCGTGCGCCTCGAGCCTCTCCACGTCCTGCGGCTGGCAGAACACCGGCAGGGTCGGCCGCAGGCGCTCCGCGGCGCCGTCGTCGAAGTGGTCCGCGTGGAGATGGGTGACGAGCACGGCGTCGAGGTCCGACAGCTCGCGGTCCGCCGACGCCGGCAGGTCGACCAGCGGGTTGCGGCGCGGCTCCGGCGTGCCCTCGACCGGCGGCCGCGCGCCCGCCGGGTCGAGCATCGGGTCCACCAGCAGCCGCAGGCCGCCGGTCTCGACGATCAGCGTCGCGTGGCGGAGGAGCGTGACGCGCACGACGCCTACAGCAGCCGCGGGGGAAAGGTCCCGAGGTAGCGGTCGAGGCCCGGCAGCGGCACCGAGCACATCACCCAGCTCGGCCAGTACACGCGGAAGCCGAGCCGGCGCAGGCGGTCGAGCAGCCACCACGAGCTCGTCGTGCAGAACACGCCGAGGCTCTCCGGCTCCTGCATCTTCGCGACGCGGTCGAGCGCCGCCAGCACCACCGGCACGAGGTGCTCGGTGCCCTCGCCCACGGCGGGGCCGATCTCGGCGTTCGGGCTCACCCAGCACACCGCGAGCGCCCGCTCCTGCTCCCGGTCCATGATCGCGAGGCACGAGCGCGTGCGGCCGAAGAACTCGTGCAGGAGCGGCCGCTCGTGCCCGATCGCGGAGGGCTCGAGCCGCTTCCACTCCTCCACCGCCCGTTCCGCCTTGAGGGCCACGACCTCGGTCGCGGGCGCGTCGACCAACTCGTGCGAACGGCGCTCGAGGTAGTCGGACACGCGGATGCGCATGTGCCAGTGGCCCGCGGCCGGCATCACGCCGAAGTGCGTGTAGAGGGTGAGGTCCACCGGCGTGCCGACGCTCAGCACGACCCGGCCGAGGTCGGGCGTGGGCGGCTCGGGCCAGCAGCGGGTCATGAGCTCCCGCCCCACTCCGCGGCCGGCGTGGTCCGGGTCGACCCACATCTCGGTCAGCTCGTCCATCGAGCCGAACCGGGCCACCCGCGCGTAGGCGATCAGCCGCCCGGCCTGCTCGCAGACCCAGTAGCGCCCGTCCTCCTGGGCGGCGATGAACTCCGTGAGCGGCCTCTCGTTGACCCACTGGGCCTCCACGTCGTGGTCGCCCCTGATGTCCGACGGCGTCAGGCCGCGCGCCCGCCGCGACGCGTCCCACGCGCGCTTCTCCAGCTCGAACGTCGCGCGCAGGTCGCTCGGGAGACCCTCGCGGAAGGTCAGCTCGCCATCGACGGCCACGACCGGCGAGGCTACCGCCGCGCGGCCGATCGCGCGGCGTGGAGCGCCGGGCGCATCTCGGCCGGCATGCGCCGCCTGACACGCCACGGCGCGCCGGCGAACACGTGGTTCGCCACCGTGGCGAAGCCCTCCTCGTCCACGCGCAGCGCCAGCAGCAGGTGCGCCACGCGGTCCGACGGCGGCAGCTCGGGGTCGGTGGCCCTGACGCAGAAGCAGTGCGCACGCCTGCCGCCGCTCACCACCAGCACCGCTCCCGCCTCCCCCACGAGCCAGGTGCCGAGGCGGCCGGGCTCGAGCGCCAGCCCGGTGCGGCGCTGCAGGTCGCGCTCCTCGTGGCCGAGCAGGTCGCCCAAGAGGCCCTGCGCGACCGGCTCCGAGCGCTCGTTCCGCGGCCCCTTCCGGCGCACAACGCTGGCGCCTCGGAACGCGTACAGCTCGGGGATGATCCAGGCGTGCGCGAACGCCGCGAGCGCGACCGGCAGGGCGAGCGGCTCGAGGTAGATCATCACGCCGCCCGCGAGCACGAACGGGACCGAGTACGCGAACGTCCAGGCGTGCCAGATGCGTCCGTAGCGGCGCAGCCAGCGCTCGTCCGTGGGCTTGCGCCACGGGACGGCCGCCAGCTCCGGCAGGACGTGCTCGGACAAGCGCCTATCCGCCGGCGATCGGCCGCCGCATGATCACGAGGTCGGCCTCACGGGGAAGCTCGCGCACGTGCGTGGCCTTACCGGGTCCCTCCGGGACCGTGCCGATGTAGCCGAGCCCTTGCTGCTCGCGGAACTCGTCGACGGCGGCCTCGAATGCCGCGTCGTCCGCGGCGGTCCACTCCGCGAGAGTCGTGTGCCCGGATCCGTCCAGCCGGATCAGTCGCGCCATGGCGTCCTCCAATCGACAGGGGCTTGACCGAAGGATAGGACGCGGCTCAGAGTGCGGTGCGAAGCGCCGCGACCGCGGCCTCGACGGTCTCGGTCATCGGCATCCGCTCGTCCAGCCGCACGACCTGGAGCAGGCGCCGGATCGGCGACGTCCGCGGCACCGCGACGGCGAGGCCCTGCTGGCGCACGGCGAGCTGGTCGGCGAGGTCGAAGAGCATGTGCACGCCGGCGCTGTCGAAGTAGACCGTCTCCGACAGATCCACGACGAGCCCGGTGGCGTCGATCGGCACCCGTTCCGCCAGGGCGAGACGCAGCGCCGTGGCGTTCGACATGTCCACCTCGGCGCCCAGTCGTGTGACGTATACCCCGTCGAGCTCCCGCATGACGGGGAGCACGGCAGTCATCAGATACCTATTCGCTCCCGGATCATCCGCTGCACCTCGCCTCCGTCGGCGCGGCCCTTCGTCGCCTTCATTACCGCGCCCACGATGGCTCCAATCGCCTTTTCATTACCCGCTTTGATCCGTTCGACTGCATCGGGCTGCTCCGCGACCGCCTGATCCACGATCGCGCCCAGCTCGTCCTCCCCCGCGCGGCCGAGCCCCTTCTCGGCCACGATCGCCTGCGGATCGCCGCCGCGCTCGACCAGCACGTCGAGCACCTCCTTGGCGGCGGACTGCGACACCTCCTTGGTAGCGACCATCGAGACGAGCCTGGCGAGGGCGTCCGGCTCGATGGCGGTGTCGGCCGGGTCCGAGTCGCCGATCCGGGCCGGGATCTCGTTGGTGACCCAGTTGGCGAGGGCGCGGGCGTCGCC
>DASXAA010000071.1:0-5486 GCA_036407035.1 Thermoleophilaceae bacterium
ACGACGAGCGAGTCTAACAGCGGCCTCCGTCGCCACCCGGCGCCCGAATCGTCACCGAAGTGGCGCAATTGCGGGGCTTTCTCCAGTCGAGACCGCCTACGTGCAGCGGTGGCCGTCAGCCGGGAGAATCACAGCGATGGAGAGTACGCCGCTCGGGCGCGACGACGAGCTCGACGTCATCGATCGGTTTCTCGAGCGAGCGTGGGATCGATTCGGGTCGCTCGTGGTGGAGGGAGAGCCCGGAATCGGGAAGACGACGCTGTGGCGGGAGGGGATCCGGCGTGCGACCGCCGCGGGGTTCCTGGTGCTGTCTTCCAGGCCGGCGGAGGCCGAGGCGAAGCTCTCGTACTCGGGGCTGGGAGACGTGCTCGAGCGGCTTCCCGAGCACGCCTTCGCGGGTCTGCCGGTGGTTCAACGGGAGGCCTTGGACGTCGCGCTGCTACGTGTGCCGACCGGTGCCGAGAACGTTGAGCCCCGCGCCGTAGCGGCAGGTGCCGGGCTGCGCTCGTGGAGGCTGCGGGCGTGTCGCCGGTGCTGGTTGCGATCGACGACGCCCAGTGGCTGGACACGGCGTCGGCGGCAGCGCTCGACTACGCCCTTCGCCGGGTGGAGGGCGAGCGGGTCGGACTGCTCGTCGCAACGCGTCCGCGACAGCCGGGCCGGCGACGGCGCCTGGAGCCGGTCGCGGCAGAGGTGATACGGGTCGGAGGTCTGAGCCCGGCCGCCGTCCACGAGCTGGTCAAGGAGCGCCACGGAATCTCGCTGCCTCGCCGGCTGCTGCTGCGGTTGCACCAGCTGTGCGACGGCAACCCGTTCTACGCGCTGGAGGTTGCTCGGGAGCTGGTCGGATCGCGGCTCGGTCCGACCGATCCGCTGCCCGTGCCGGACGAGGTCCGGCAGGTGGTGCGACGGCGCGTGGCCCGCCTTTCTCCTGCAGCGCGCGAGCTGCTGCTGGTCGCGGCGGCGGCGAGCGTGCCGACACGCACGTTGATCGCAGCCGCCGTGGGCGGCGACTCGACCCCGGCGCTCGAGGAAGCGGAGAACGCCGGAGTGATCGCCGTCGACGGGGAACGCATCCGCTTCACCCATCCCCTCTATGCGGGGGCGGTGTACGGAGCAGCGCCGCCCGCGCGCCGGGTGGCGGTACACGGGCAGCTGGCGAACGTCGTGTCCGAGACCGAGGAGCGTGCGAGGCACCTGGCCATTGCGACGGGCGGTCCGTCTGCTGCGGTGGCAGCCGAGCTCGAACGTGCCGCTGCGGACCTCCGCCGTCGCGGCGCTGCCGTCTCGGCCGGGACACTCCTCCTCGAGGCTGCGCGGCTGATGCCTCCCCAAGGCGCTGCCGGCCCGTCCCGTCTCGAGCTGGACGCCGCACAGGCGTTGTTCGACGGCGCCGACACCGAGGAGGCGCAGGAGATCCTCCTGCGGCTCGTCGAGGAGATGACGCCGGGACCGGATCGTGCGCGTGCGCTCCTGCTCCTGGGCCTGATCAACAGCTACGACGGCGAGCACACGGCGGCGACTGGCGCGTGCAGCCGCGCCGAGCTGCGCCGCCGGGGCCGCGACGTGTCGTTGCGCGAGACGATCCTGATGCGGTCGGACGAGACCGTCTTCTGCCTGTTCGACGGGGTCGAGGCGGACGTGCGCGCGGCCGGCGAGCTGGCCGGCATCCGCTTCGAGCGCGTCCTCGAGTCGGTCTGGGTGGCGGGGTGAGCGTGGCGTTCGGCGCCAGTCGGCTCGTGCTCGCCCTGGTTCTCGGCGTTGCAGCCGCCGCGAAGCTGGCCGACCGGGAGGGGACGAGGCAGGCGGCGGGCGGGCTCGGCGTGCCGCAGGCGTTCGCTGGGCCGCTGGCAGTCGTCCTGCCACTGGTCGAGCTCGCGCTCGCCGCCGCGCTCGTGCCGGCCGCCTCCGCGCGCCCGGCTGCTGCCGCCACCGCCGCGCTGCTCGCCGGCTTCGTGCTCGTCGTCGGCGTCGCCCTTGCGCGAGGCCGTCGCCCCGGATGCAACTGCTTCGGCAGGCTGCACTCGGCGCCGATCGGGCCGTGGACGCTGGCCCGGAACGTCGCGCTCGCGACCCTCGCAGGGCTCGTGGCGTGGCGAGCCGCTCCACTCGGCCGGATCGAGGCGACCGCGACCGTCGGCGCGGTCGCCCTCGTGGCTCAGGCATGGCTGTGGCTCGAGCTGCTGCGCCGGTACGGGCGCGCACTGCAGCGGGTCGCCGAGCTGGAGGGCGAGCGGGACGAGCCTGCCGGCCCCGAGACCGGGGGCGCGGCGCCGCCGTTCGTCCTCCCCGATCTCGAGGGCACGCTGGTCCCGCTCGAAAGCCTGCTCGGACCCGACGGCCTCGTCCTCCTCTTCACCGACCCACGCTGCGGCGCCTGCGACCTCGCGCTCGAGGAAGCGGGCGAGCTCCCGGCCGGCCTCGTCGCGATCACGACCGGCCCGCGGGACGAGGCGACGGCGAAGGCGGAGCAGCACGGCCTCCCGGTGATGCTGCTGGACGAGCGGCTCGAAGTCGGCCCGCTGTACGGCGTACGGGGCTTCCCGACCGCGGTCCGCATGGATGCGAACGGCGCGATCGGAGAGACCGTGATCGGCCACGCCGCCGTCGCGTCGTTGCTGCACGGAGACGCCTCGCCGCGGCGGGTGGCCGGGGGAGTGCGATGAGCGGCGGTCGGATAACCCGCGGCAAGCTGCTCCTCGCAAGCGGCAAGGCTCGTGCCGCGACGGACGAGGCGGCCGCTCCGCACCCGGTGCGCCCCAGCCCGGCCGACGTCAGGGCGATGCGTGCGGCGGTCGCCGCGGTTCCGCCGAGTCGTCAGGAGCTCCTCGCGCTCCTCGCGGCGCTCCGAAAGCCTGCCGAGAGCGGCCGGTTCCGCGAGGCCGCCTTCACAGGCATCGCGCGCGTGCGCGAGCGGATTCGAACCGCGGAAGCCCGGGTGAGGCAGGTCGGGCACTCGAACGCCCGCCAAGAACTCCTCGTCTACCTGGCGGCGCTCGACGGGATCTTCACCGTCCTCGCCGACGTCGGGCGGAGCACCGACCCCTATCGGGCCGCCCGGCTCCACGCGCAGGCCGTGGCGCTCGAGGCCCGGGCCAGGTCCGCCTACCAGACCGTCGCTCCATGGCTGGGCGCCGGAGCCAGGGCGGCGACGCCGTGACCTCGTGGCTCGACGACGCCGCTCGCCGGCTGGCCGCCGCCGAGGATCGAGGGATGACGCGCGCTCGCGCGCTGCGACTCGCCGCCGGCTTCGGGCTCGCGGTCGGCACGGCATCTGCACTCGGCCCGACGATCGACGACGCGCGGGCGGACGACTACTGCTTCAAGCCGTGCCTGGACGCAGCGGACAACGACCTATCACGGAAGATCGACGACGGCAACGGGCTGATCCTGAAGTCGTACGTCACGACGGCGTTAGCCCCGCTCCGGCTCGGGCTCCTCGCCGGGTTCGGCGTCGGCACGGTCTACGACTACGGCAGCTACTACGCGGATCGAGCGCAATGCCGCCAGCGCAACTGCGGCGACCCCAAGAAGTATCCGCCGCCACAGCCTCCGAAGCCACCGCCCCCGCCGCCGCCACCTCCACCGGGCGGCACTGACTACTGCACCGTCTGCGCCTCGGTGGGCGGGTACTGCCTGCCGTGCGCGACCGGCTCGACCGACGGCTTTCAATGCTGCTCCCAGCCGGCCACGCCCGATGACCCCAACCCGTGCTGCCCGAAGACGTGAGCAGAACCGTCGACATGAGGAACATCGCGACGAACGGTCGCCTGGTGCTCGCCACCGTCCTCGCCGCCGCCGCAGCCACAGCCGCGCTGCCGGCTTCGGCGCCCGGCGGCGTGAGGGTGTCGAGCGACCCGTGCCTGGGCTGGAACACGTGCGTCTGGGTGGCCGTGATGCCGGACCCGCATCTCGCCGGCCTGGACGGCAACGGAACCGTCACCAGCTCGCCCGCCGGCATCGACTGCCGGATCGAGAACGGCAACCCGGTCGCCTCGTCCACCTGCGGCGCCTACGTGAGGTCGTTCTCGGAGTTCACGAGCGTCACGTTTGCTCTGACACCCGATACGGGCAGCTACACGGCCGCCTGTGCCGGCTCGGTGGTCGAATGTCCGCCCCCGTACAAGGTCACGGGTATCTGCGAGCCGCCGACCTGTTCCGCCACGTTCCCGATCGCGGACTTCTACCTCGAGCGCCTCACGCTCTCCGTGACCAGGAGCGGCGTCGGCTCGGGCGTCATCACGAGCAAGCCGGCCGGGATCGACTGCGGCTCGATTTGCAGCAACCCCGAGGTCCCGTACGGCACGAAGGTCACCCTCACAGCGACACCGGACAAGGGCGCCGTCTTCCAGACCTGGACCGGTGCCTGCAACGGCCAGGGCGCCACCTGCACGCTGACGGTCAGCGAGAACACGACGACGAACGCGGTCTTCGCGCTGCCGTCCTCGCCGCCGCCCCCACCGGCGCCTCCGCCGCCGCCACCGACGACGCCGAAGCCACCCCCGCCCGCGCCGCTCGCGCCACCGCCCGCAGGAACGACGCTCGTTGCCCGCATCGTCTACTGCACCGCGATCCGGCAGGGGAAGGCACGCGTGCTTCAGGTGCGGGTCCGCGTGTCGGAGCCGGCCCGCGCGCAGGTCCGGCTGCTCCGGAGCGGGTTCGAGCGGCTGCGCACGCTCGCCACGCTCGGGCCCGGCGGGAACACGGTGCGCGCGCGCATCCCGGCCTCGCTGACCCACGGCACCTATCAGCTCGAGCTCGCGCTCCGCGACGCGCGCGGACAGCGCAGGACGTACCGCGCGACGGTGCTCGTCCCACGATGAACAGCCCAACCTCGAGGAGGATCAGGATGCAGACACGCATCGTTCTCGCCATCGCTCTCGCCGCCGCTGCAGCCGCTGCGACGGCGACGACCGCGGCCCCGGCCACGGCAGCGGTGCTGCCCTGCGGCACGGCCACGGCCGCCGGTAAGACGTGGCACGTCCAGGCTGCGGGCGTCCGCTGCGTGACCGCCCGGGGGATCGTCCGTCGGGTCGCCGTGCGGAAGCCCGACCGGGTGATCCATCGCGCCGGCGGGGAGGTCGACGCCTTCGCGACCTCGTTCTCCGGCCTGAGGTGCTCCAGGTCGCAGAAGCCGAGGGTGGGTGGCGCGATCAACTGCACGAGCGCAGACGGCAAGCGATCGGTGGAGGCGCTCTACCGGGGCTAACTACCCCAGCGGCGCGCCCGCGGCAGCCTTCAGCGACGCCGGGTCGTCCGGCGGGACGTCCATGTACTGGAGCGCGAACCGGGCGATGTCGCGGAAGGCCGGCGCGGCCACGAGGCCGCCGAAGATCTGGCCTCGGGGCTCGTCGATCGAGACCAGGATCACGGCCCGCGGCGCGCTCGCCGGGACGATGCCGACGAACGAGGCGACGTAGTTCGTGTCGGAGTAGCCGCCGTGCGGGTCCGGCTTGGCGGCCGTGCCGGTCTTCCCGGCGACGAGG
>DASXAA010000072.1:0-15595 GCA_036407035.1 Thermoleophilaceae bacterium
GCATGCCGTCGTGATGCCGTGCCGGCAGTGCGGACAGGTCCCATCGCTGAAGGCGAACGGGCAGACGACGAGATCGCCCTTAACGACGTTGCGCACCTCCGCGCCGACGTCCTCGACGACGCCGATGAACTCGTGGCCGATCGGCCCGGGGTCGAACGGGGAGTCGCCGCGGTAGTACCACAGATCCGATCCGCACACGCAGGCCAGCACGACGCGGACGACAGCGTCGGTGGGTTCGGCGATCACCGGGTCGCGTCGCTCGCCGACGGTTATCGAACGGGGCTCGTTGAAGATGGCTGCACGCATGGCAGTCAAGGAAAGCACCGGGCGGGCCGCGGCGGTGCCCGGCTTTTTCCAGGCCCGCGCCGCGGGTAGGCGAGGGGCTGGCGCCCGCCCCCGGCCGCTCGGCGGCGTGACGGGCCGGGTCGCCGCCTCAGGCACCCTCGACGTCACGGGCAATGCCGTGTTCGCGGCCGCCACGACCCAGGGCCCCCTCGTCCAAGCGGCGGTCCCGGCAGCCCTCTATCCGCTCGTGACGCTGCTCCTCGCCCGCGCGCTCTCCACCTGACGGATTCAGCCGTGCAGCGGGGGTATGAGACCTCAAACGACCACGGGAGGCGACATGGCAGAGCCAGTACCGGCGGGTAGCGACGCATCGGCGGGGACCTACCGCTGCACCAACTGCGGCAACACGATCGACGTGGGATCCACCCAGAGCCTGCCGCCCTGCCCGGAATGCCAGAACGGGAAGTGGGAGACCGTGAGCGGCGGCGACAGCGTCAAGGACCCGTACCCGAACAGCTGACGTCGAGGGCGCCGGCAAACCGCCGTCGCCCAAACCGCATCGTGCGTCTGCTGACGTGGAACGTCGCGCGTCGCGTCACGCGCCTGGCCGAGCAGGCCGCCGCCATCTCGGAACGTCGAGCCGACGTGATCGCCCTGCAGGAGGTCACCGCGCGGACACTGCCGCTGTGGCGTAATGCCTGCGAGGCCATCGGTCTTTCCAACGTCCTTGCCTCCTTCGATTGGGCCGACCCGGCCCGCGAGCCGATCGCTCGGCGTCGCACGTGTGTGCTGATTGCGGCCCGCACGCCCCTTCGGGCCGTCTCGCGCATCTCGGCGCCGTGGTCCGAGACCGTGGCCGGAGCGGTTGTCGAGACCGAGCTGGGGCCGGTCGAGGTCAACTGCGCCCATGTGCCGAACGCGAGTAATGGCTGGATCAAGATCGAGACGCTCGAGTCGATCAGGGCCGGGCTGGCGGGCCTTCCGCCCGCGCCCCGGCTCCTGTGCGGCGACCTCAACACGCCACGCCGCGAGCACCCGGACGGCACGGTCCTCTCGTTCGGACGCGACCATCGGGGAAACCTGCGTGCCGAGCGCGGCGCCAGGTGGGACGAGGGCGAGCTGGGCGTCGTGCCCGGCCTCCGCGACCTCGGCTACAGCGACGCGTTTCGCAGCCTTCACGGCTACGAGCGGCGAGAGCCCAGCTGGACATGGCAACAGCGCGCGGGCCACGGCGGCGGCTGGCGCCTCGACCACATCTTCGCCTCGGCCGAGCTACGACCGGTCCGTTGCGTCTACCACCACGACTGGCGCGATGACACGCTGAGCGATCACTCCGCGCTCGAGGCGGACGTCGAGCTTGCCGGCTGAGCCGGGCGGTCGCAGGCAATGCCCGATTTTCCGCCCGCCTTCACAGGTCGCCGTTGGTAGGGTCGCCGGCGATTGATGCGCGCAGTCGGGGGACGGACCCCCCTTCCATGATCGGCGGACGGCTCAGCTACGCCAACGTGGCCCTGGCGGGAGCCGCCGCGGCGCTGCTCGGATCTGCGGCGCCGGCGCCGGCTGTGGCCACCGAGCCGGCGGCGGGCGCCGTGCCGGGTCGGGTCCTGGTGGGCTACGAGCCCGGTGTCGGGGCGGGAGACGCGGCCAGGCTGCGGTCCCGGCTCGGGCTCGCGCGGGTGCGGGCGCTGCGGATCGGTCGGCGCGCCGACGTGATCCGCGTGCACGAGAGCGGGACGCGGGAGCTGGCCGCGCGGGCGCGCGAGCTCGCCGCGCGGCCGGGGATCGCCTGGGCGCAGCCGGACTATCTGATCTACGCCGACCGGCTGCCGCCCGACGCCCTCTTCGGGAGGGCGCAGTGGGCGCTCCGGAACACGGGCAGCTGGACGTTGGGCGGCCACAGCGAGAGCTCGACCGCGGGGGCGGACATCGACGCGCCGGCCGCGTGGGACATCACCACGGGCAGCCCGAGCGTGACGGTCGGCGTCGTCGACACCGGCGTCTACGCGGCCCATCGCGAGTTCGAGGGCCGGCTGTTGCCGGGGCGCGACTTCATCTCCTCGGACGCGAATCCCGACGACGAGTCGAGCGACGGCCACGGCACCGCGGTCGCGTCGATCATCGGCGGGCGGGCCAACACGGGAACGGTCGGAGTCGCCTGGGACGTGCGTCTGCTTCCCGCCCGCGCGGTGGCGGTGGGCGACGGCGAGCCGGCCGGCGCGGTCTCCGAGGCACTCGCATACGTCTCCGACCGCGGCGCCGACGTCGTGAACATGAGCTTCGGCTCGGCGGCCGACGCGATCCCGGCCCTGGACGCGGTCTTCAACGCCCATCCGCAGACGCTCTATGTGGCGGCGGCGGGGAACGGCGGGACCGACGGGATCGGCGACGACAACGACACCGATCCGCGCACGCCCTGCAACTCGCCGGCTCCCAACGTCATCTGCGTCGCGAACACGACCGACGACGACCTGTTGGCGGCGAGCTCCAACTTCGGCCACTCCTCGGTGGACCTCGCGGCGCCGGGGATGAGCATCGCGGCCGCCGACGGCGCGCCGGCCACGCGAACCCCGACCCGCTACACCCTCCACACGGGAACGTCGTTCGCCGCCCCCCATGTCTCCGGCATCGCTGTGCTGCTGCGCGCGGGCACGCCCTGGAACAACGCGGCGCGGATCAAGTCCTGCATCCTCCTCGGCGCCGAACCGGTACCGAGCCTCGCGGGGATCACCGTGACCGGCGGGCGGGCGAACGCGCGCCGCGCGCTCGACGCCTGCGCCGATCGCACCGCCCCTGAAACCGCGGCGACCCTCCAATCGCCCGCCCCCGGGGCGCGGCTGCGCTCGCGTGACGCCGTGTTCAGGTTCTCACCGGGCGGGGACTCCGAGTCCGGCGTCGCCGCGACCGAGCTGCTGATCGACGGCCAGCCGTTCCCGACCGCTCCAGTCGGCGCCGGGGCGCTGGCGCCGACGTCGCAGCTCACGCACGGCGGGCACGCCTGGACGATTCGTGTGGTCGACCGGTCCGGCAACCACCGCGACGCCGCGACGCGCCCGATCCAGATCGACAACCGCGGCCCGGCGCCCAGGCTCAAGCTGCTCGGCGCCAGCGCGAGGAAGGGCATCCTGCTGCGGATCAAGGTCGACGAGCCCGCCAAGACGTCTGCGAGTGCCCTGCTCTCCCGGAAGGTCTCGAAGAAGATCCGCTCCAGGAAGCGCACGCTCGCGTGCAAGACGCCCAGCTCGCTGCCGGCCGGCAGCCGGAAGGTCCGGATCAAGCTCGCGGGGCCCCTGCGCCGCCGCGGCGCCGGACAGAGGTTCAAGCTCTCGCTCACGCTGGCCGACGACCTCGGCAACGTCACGCGCAAGTCGCTGTCCGTCAAGCTGCGGCGCTAGGGACGATCGTGGCTCAGGAGCAGCTGAAGCTGTTGTTTGCCTCGTTGCTCTCCGGGACCTCGTGGTTCGGGTCGACCACGAGCACCCGCCGTGCCTCGCACGGCACGCCGGCAGGTGTCTGTGCGCCGGCCGCGAGCCCGCCGAAGGGGTAGATCGTCGGACGTGCCGTGCCGGTCCGCGAGCTCAGATGGAAGGACCCGGCGGCCCCGGTGCCGATGTTCCTGATCACGAGGCTGCCTCCGGGCGCGCGCTGCACCACCAGGTCGGGCCTCGGCGCGGGGGTTGGCGGCGGAGGGGGAGGCGCGTCCTGGGGCCAGGTGGCCAGTGCCGACCGGATCGCCTGCCGCTGCGCCTCGCCGACCAGTGCGGCGTAGGTGGCCTGCATCTGCTGGGCCCAGGTCTTGCAGGCGGCGCTGACCGTCTTGGCCGGATCGTTGGCGTCGTCCTCGTTGCACGGCATCTCGATGTCGTTGACGAAGTCGCCGCCGACGAACGCCCGCAGCGTGACGCCGCCGGCACCCTTGAAGGGCAGCAGGAGCCGGTAGGAGTAAGAGCGGCCGCCGGTGCACGTGCCGTCCGCGGCGCAGCTGTTCACACCACCGCCCTTGCCCTTCAGCTCGACGTAGGACATGAACGAGCTCACCTGCCCGCTCTTGCCCTGCTTGGCCGCCTCGTCGGCGACGACCGGCTGGATCCACTTGGACTTGGGCCAGCTTGCCATCAGGCCGTAGAACTCGTCGCGCACCTGCTGCCAGTGGTGCTTGAAGAAGGTCTTGCGCTCGACGCCCTCGAAGAGCCAGCCCATGTCGGCGAGCGTCGTTCGGTTCGAGGTCCAGTCCTTCAGGCCGGGGTGCTTGCAGCCGTAGTAGACGACCGTGTGCTTCAGCCCGAGGTCTCGCACGCGGTCTGTGATCGCGGTCGGCCCGTACTTGAGCAGCAGTGACTCGTGCGCGCGGTTGAGCGACTCGCCGAGGCCGCGCGTCAGCGTCTGCCGCAGGGAGGCCGTGTAGGTCTGGGTGGGCGAGGTGCCCGGGCAGGCGGACTCGTCCGGCTTCCCGGGGGGCGACTGCCAGCTGACCACGCTCGTGTCGAGATAGTTCGGGCTCGTGTCGAACACCGAGTCGTAGCGGTCCATCACGAACAGGTGCGGCACCAGCTTCAGGACGCTGTAGGGCTGATACGCGGCCCTGTGCGCGAGTCCGACGTAGGTCGGTCCGTTGACGGCCTTGGCGAACACTCCGAAGTAGCCGTCCTTGAACGGGCTCGCGCGCAGGATCGCGCGCAGCCGCCCGGTCTCGGCGTTCACGTCGTCGATCGTGACGGCGGCGTAGCGATCGCCGTAGCGCTCGATGTCGGTGATACGCACGCCCTGCGACTGGACGACCTTGTTGAGCTTGCCGGCGGTGTAGCCGGCGGCGCCGAGCGAGAACTGCCCCTCGCTGCGGACCATCACCACGGTGAGCTTGCCGGGGCCGACGCGCTCGATGTCGATCAGCCGGGCGTGGTGCACGTCGGCCCTCGCCTGCACGAAAGCGGGACTGACGTTGTAGTACCACCACCAGCCACGCTTGTCCGCGCCCGTGTTCTTGATGCCGACGTACGCGTAGCGCCGCTTGCCGTTGCGTTCGTAGCTCGCGAGATCGACCAGCCTGATCTTGTGCTGCTTGATGTCCGCGGTGACCTGAGCGGGCGTGAGGTCGTAGTTCCACCACCAGCCCTTGCCCGATGCGCCGCTGTTGCGGACGGTGACGCCGTCGAAGCGGGTCTTCGATCCGGGCATGACCTGGTACGGCTCGAGGTCGATCAGCCGCCTCCCCTTCTTCTTCGTGAGCGCGATGACCTGCTTGGGGCTCTTGCCCACGAAGAAGTCGCCGGCGCGCGCGTAGGGGCCCTTGTTGCGGACCAGGGCCGCGGTGAGCCGCCCGATGGGCGGCTCGTGGTTGATCGAGATCACGCGCTCGCCATTGTCGGCCGCGAGCTTGCGCAGCTTTCCCTCGCTGACGTCCGTGACCCAGTGCCAGCTCGTGGGGTTGGTGGCGTTGCGCTCCGGGTCCACGGCGGCCGCCGCGGGGACGGCCCCGGCGAGGAGAATCGCGGCGGTCGCGATCAGGTGAACGGGGGCCCGGTGCGCTCTCATCTGTCTCTCTCCAAATCAGTCGCTGACTGGTGAGAGGGTCCTGCCTGAGGGGCCCGCCGTCAGTATCGAGTCGGTCTCGACCGGGTCTCAGGCAGGTCCGCGGGCGGGACTCGACCCGAACCGGGCGAGTTCGAGGCGCTATGGACGCTGAGCCGCATGACCGGGGCCGCGCCACGACGCAACGAGAGCCAGCCATCGAGCCCCCGGCTCATGCCGGGCCCGAAGGGAAGCGGCCACGGACCAACAAGGGGCGTTGCCGCGTCCGTGGACGGACCCGATCCTGAGGAGGTGCGGGGCACTTGGCCTCGCTTCTGTTGCTCGCCCGAGGCGGGCGTGTGAGGATCACTACCGCCTCGTGACTGATCGACCATCGTGCGATGCGCTCGGCCGCGCCGGCAGGTACCGACGACGTAACAGGTTTGTGGCTGGCGGCGTAGTCGGGGTGGTGACCGATGCCGAGCTGATCCTCGCCTCGCGCAGCGATCCGGCGAAGTTCCGGGAGCTGTACGACCGGCTGGCGGACGATCTGCTGGCCTATTTCTACCGTCGGGTGTTGGACGCGGAGGTGGCGGCGGACCTGTTGGCGGAGACGTTTGCGGTGGCGTTCGAGCGCCGTGGACGTTTCAGGGACCGCGGCAAGCCGGGCGCCGCTTGGGTGTATGGGATCGCGGCGAAGGAGTTGTCGCATTGGTATCGCCGCCGGGCGGTGGAGCTGCGGGCGGTGGAGCGGTTGGGGATGACGGTGCCGGCGCTCGACGACGAGTCGCTCGTTCGGATCGAGGCGCTGGTGGACAGCGACGGATTGCGCGCTGCGATGGCGGTGGCGCTTTGCGAGCTGCCCGACGGGGAGCGGCGGGCGGTCGAGCTGCGGGTTGTCGAGGAGCTCGGCTACGCGGAGATCGCGGCGCGACTCAGTTGCACAGAGGGGGCGGCGCGTACGCGCGTGCATCGCGGGCTGGCACGGCTGAATCGGCTAATGGAGGCGCAGGCATGAGCGAGATCCCGTTCGTCAATCTGCTCGGCGACGAGATCGAGCGTGCCGCCGAGCGCTCGCAGCGCCAGCCGGCGCGAGCGCGGCGGCGACGGCGGCTCGGTCTGTTCGCGCTGGCGGGCGCTCTGCTGGTGAGTGGCTCCGCGCTCGCTGCGGGCCTCCTGGGAGGGAACCCGGACGATCAGGCCGCCGCAGCGATCGCCTGTTACGACGGCTACGACGGGGACTTCTCAGGCTCGGTGGCGGTCGAGAATCCCGAGGCCGGCTCGGCGGCCGTCTCCCCGGTGGAGCTGTGCCGACGGGCGATGGCGCCGTTCGAGCGTCCGCTGGTCGCCTGCGGAACGTCAGGCGGAGTGGCGGTCATTCCCGGCCGGGATCCGACCGACTGCGCCGCCGCCGGCTTCGCACGGCTGGATCCCGCCTACACCTCCGCCCGCGTGAAGCTGGCACGGCTCGAGCGGGACATACTCGCGCTCGAGACGAGCGCCGACTGCATACCGCCCGGCGAGCTGGTGCGCCAAGTCCAACGGCTGCTCGACCGCTCCGGCCGGAGCGGGTGGACCGCGAAGCTGCGTCCCGTCGGCCGCCCCGGCCGCCCACAGGGCCACGGCCCGTGCGGCTCGGTCTCGTCGATCGGCGGCGACGGAAGGCGCTACATCTTCTGGGACGCCAGCAAGCGTCGCGTCTCGATCTCCCGCGTGGCGCCGCGGCGGATCACCGACCTCCTCTACTCCGCCAACCGCTCGCTGCTCGTCCCCCTGTTTGCCGAGTCGGGCGCCCGCTGCTTCACCCTCGACAGCCTCCGTGAACGTGCCCAGCAGCTCTTCGGAGCCGAGGGCGTGACGGTCGCGGTTCGATCGTCCACGTTCCCGCGAACCGGGGCCCTCGACGACGAGGACGGGCGCTGGACCCGCTACCAACAGGGGTGTGCCGTGCTCGCCGGCGGCGAGCCGCGCGACGCCGACTCCGCCATCCTCGACGTCTTCCTCAAGCCCCGATAGGCGGCGCGGTGCTTGGGCGCTTGTGCAGCGACAAGCTGTCTATGAACCCTCCCGGCGAAGACGGCGGGCGCTAACGGCTCGACAGCGAGCTCGACTACTACGACGGCGAGAGCAGGCGCGCCAGGTGTCCGCGAGCTGCCGGGCGGGCAGTCCAGGAGCACCGCGCGCGATGCCCTTGGCCCGGCGCTCTGCCGGTACACGTCCACTCCGGCGCGGCGCTCTGTGATAGCGCCGATCAGCCGTAGCCAGCGGCCAGTGGGAGCCGCAGGGTCCTGGTTGCTGAGTCTCCTTCGGCGTCATAGACGGTTAGGCGCACTCGGCCGGAGACGGGCGTCTTGCCGAACCAGTAGCGACCGCGTTCGGGCTTGACCTTGGGCGGACCTTCGATCAAGCCGGCCGGCTGGAGAAAGCCCTGCCAGTTGTAGCGCGCGTCGGGGCCACCGCCCGCTGGATGCATCGGTACCTCCCGGCCCTCGATGGAGGCCCTGAGACGGTCTACGCGCCGGGCAAGGTAGACGTAGAGGCCAACGCGATCGCAGCCGATCCAGTTCGGACGTCCGTCACAGCTCACACCCATGTAAGGGGCACGCGCCAGCGGCACCGTGAGCTTCGACGGCCCGTTGCCACCGCAGGCAGCGAGCCAGGCCGAGGTGGTCACGATCAGCACCCCTTCCAAAGAGCGGAGCAGCACTCTCACGTCTTCGAGGTACGCGCGTCGGCAACCGACAGGTCCTCCCAGCGCGCGTGGCCTTGCGGCTGCCACCGGATGAGGAGCGCCTTCAAGGCGGAGTATGCGCAGGCGAGAGGCGCGCAACCGCGAGGAGGCAAGGCGGCGGTGATGGCGATATTCCTCGGCCAGGGAGCCGCGATGATCCGACCGGGCGGTGCTGGCGCACAGACGAGCACCTGACAACCGGTCGCGCGCGCGGTCAGCCGTCCGCGTCCAGCACGGAAAGGAATCCCATGTCCCGCCTACGCCGCATCGCCCTCGCCGTATCCGTCGCCGCGATGACCTCGCTCGCGATCGCCGGCCCCGCCTCCGCGGGCATCATCCTCAACGGCCTCGACTGACCGCCGCGCCGCGCCCGTCACCCCGGAGGCGCGCTCCTTGCCTCCGGGGGTCGGCGACCGCTCGAACCCGCGAAAGGACGCGCAATGCGCAGACTCCCCATCACCATCACCGCCGTGCTCGCGGGCGCGGCCCTCCCGCTGCGGGAGCGTTAGGCCTGCGGAACTTCGGGGCGGTCGATGATGCGCAGCCAGGAGCCATCGGGCTGGCGGCGCAGGACCTGGACCCGGACCCCGGTGTTGTCCGTCGAGCGGGTCGATGTCAGGGCCAGGTCCTCGAACCTGACGGTGGGCAGCGGGCTCTCCTCGCCGAACTTGATCCCCGCGGCCACCATCCGCTGGTAGACGGCCTGGATCGCCTCCCGTCCCGTCGTGGGCTGATCGGCTGGGTAGGCCAGCACTGCGTCCGCCTCGTACAGAGCGGCGGCACCCGCTGCGTCGCCGGCGTTGAGGCGCTCGACGATCAGGCGTGTCACATCCTCCGGTTTCGTCGCTTCGCCGGGCATATAGAGCCTCCTCTCACACGCTATGCATCGACGATGCGCCTCACGCTATAGATCCGCGATTGCCGTGTAGGCGGCACCGAGGGCGGCGATGGCACGTGTGGTGGTGGCCGGGTGCAGGCTTGCGTAGCCGAGGACGAGCGCCGGCGGGGCGTCGTTGCGGTTGGCCGAGTGACGGGCGGCGCCCTCGACGTGCACGCCGTGTTCAAGGGTGGCCTGGATCAGCTGGTCCTCGGAGCAATGTGGTGGCAGGCGGACGTAGAGGTGCAGGCCGGCGGCGACGCCGGTCGGGTTCGCGTCCGGGATGAAGTCCGCGAGTGCCCGCAGGAGGGCGTCGCGCCGGGCACGGTAGATCGGTCGCACGCGACGGAGGTGGCGTGCGAGGTCGCCGCTGTCGATGAAGCGGGCGAGCGTGAGTTGGCCGAGTGTCTCGGTCGCGATGTCATCGAGGAACTTCGCGCGCAGAAGGTCTCCGATCAGCCAGTCCGGGGCGGCGAGCCAGTCGATCCGCTGCGCAGGGCTGAGCACCTTGCTGGTGCTTGCGCCGTAGACGACGTGGTCGGGGGCCAGTCCTTGGAGCGCGCCGATCGGGCTGCGGTCGTAGCGAAACTCTGCGTCGTAGTCGTCCTCGATGATGAGCGCGTCAGCAGCGCGCGCCCAGTCGAGCAACTCGATCCTGCGCTGTGCGGAGAGGACTGCGCCGGTGGGATAGGAGTGGGCGGGGGCGAGGAGGTCCTGATGGTGCGCACCTTCCAACGCTGGACCATCAACCCGCTCATGCGAGGACTCCTCGCCATCGGACTCAACCCGCTCGGCCTGGCGATCCTCGAGACCCGCGGCCGGCTATCCGGACAACCACGCCGCACCCCGGTCGGTAACGGACGTAGGGGCAATTCGTTCTGGGTCATCGCCGAGCACGGGTGGCGTGCCGGTTACGTGCGCAACATCCGCCACGACCCTCGGGTCCGGGTCCGGTTGCGTATCGGCCTGCGCTACCGCTGGGTGACCGGCTTCGCGTCGGTCCTTCCCGACGACGACGCCCTGGCACGCCAACGACGCATCATCCGCTGGCACCCCCTGCGGGCCCTCAACGCCGTCAACGTGCGCGTGCTCGGCGCCGACCTGCTCACTGTCCACGTTCAACTGCAGCTCGACGGAGAGCCCGCCTACCGAGCCGTCCCCGAGGAGCGCGATGGTCTCGCCCCGGCACGCACGAGCCTCGTTAGATGAGACCAGGTGCGCCGGTCGCGCCAGGTCACGTCTTGGCCACGGCGAGCGCAGTACTTCGCCAGTCCGCGCCAACACCGGAACCGGCCGACGCTGCAACCGGGAGTGGGCGGGTTCATCGCCGCCACCCGGCGGCAGTGCCGATTGCTGTCGGCCTTGCCGAAGAAGCGCCGGATCAGGCGCTTGCCCGAGCGACAGCTCATGCCGGTGGGGCGGATCGCGCCCACGCGGAGCGTGGAGTCACCGAGCTCGACGCTCAGGCCTCCCCGGCACGAAGCGGCCGCGATCGATTCCGGCACCACGCGCCAGCGCCAGCGCCCGACGACCCTGCCCCCGACACGCCAGCTGGTCAGCTGCGGGCCCGTGTTCTTGTAGAGCACGGGCTGCAACAGGACGCCGTTGCGCCGCGGCGGTCGCCTACGCGGCAGGCAGTACCGCCCGTCCCGGTCGCGCACGCAGACCCGCACGCGCGGGCGCCGGCCGCGGCGATCCCTGAAGCTCGCGTACGGGATGTCGCCCTCCTCGACGCGCCGGCTACAGCCACCGCCGGCGAGCATGCACGTCCGATACCGCTTGGCGTGGACGACATCTGTCGCGGAGGCGCCACCTCTGGCCGGCGGCGCCAGCGCGAGAGCGGGGACGAGAATCGCAACGACAGGTACGAAACCAAGCACAGCGGGCCGGAGGGTAGCGAGCTACTCAGAAGACCCGTTGATCACGTGCTCGATCGCGGCGGCCACGGTGTCGGGGGCCTTGCTGAGGATCTGCGTGTGCTTCTGGGGCACCGTTGCGAATACGGACACGCGCTCGTTGCTCGCCTCGGCGTCGGTGACAGCGGCGCGCACCGTGCGCATCTCTTCCTCGGTGGCGCCCGAGTGGGCTCCGGTGCCGACCACGAACGCGGTCGGGCATTCCAGCGCCGCGAAGTCGGCTCCGAGCTCGCCGTTAACGGCGTCCATCTCGATCACGACGCCCGCTGACTCGTCGGGAGACATCCGGGCCGACCGGCCGACCGCTGCCAGGATGCGCATGATCCACCCCAACCGACGGAACTGGCCGCGGACCTTCTGCTTTCCGGCCTCGTCCAACATGGCGATCGGGTAAGCGCCGTCGATGAGCACGAGTCCGCCGACCCGCCCGGGGTGCTGAGCCGCGTATCGCACCGCGATCGTGGCGCCGTAAGACCACCCGACGAGGATCGGGCGCTCGACACCGGTCGCTTCGATGACCCGTCCGATGTCGTCAACGGCCGCCTGCACGGAGTAGTCGGCCGATGTGCCCGACTTCCCGCGCGCCCGCGCGTCGAACCGCACCGTGCGGTACTTCCCGTCGAGACGGCGGATGACGCGGCTCCAGTTCTGCACGGTGCCGAAGCCGCCGCTGAGGAAGAGCAGGGCAGGCGTTCCGCCCGGGGCGTCGACGGCGTGGAGCTGAGTGTCCGCCGTGGGAATCGTGAGTTGTCGCGACATCGCCTGCGCGACACGCCCGACGCGTTCGGTCACTCGCAGCTCGGGCGCACGTCGTGGCCGACCGTGAGGGTCTGCAGCCTGCGCTTCCGCTGGTCGAGGTCATAGCGGATCGTCTTCCGAAAGTACCCGGCCATCCCGTTCAGCCCGGCGCAGTCGAAGCTCGTGAAATGGCGCCTCCGCAGCCCCCGGGCTGCTCTCACGCGACGCTGTCCGAGCCGCACGCCGCGATAGTTGAAGCGTCGCCCCTGGGTGATGACCGCGTCGACGCGTCCGCCGCTGAAGACGACCTCGAAGAAGCTCACCTTCGGGTACTTGTAGAGGTAGGCATGGGGCGGGACACGTGTGACCACGTGGAGCCTCGCGTCCACCTGCCTCTTCGTCATCCCGATCTTTACCAGCCCGACACGCTGACCGGGCACCACCTCGCTCGCACGGGGCGCGCCCCCGGCAGCCGCCGGCAGCGCCAGCGTGCCGGCGAGCAGGATCAGGGCCAGCGACAGTCGCAGCTGCATCGCCGTCAGGCTATAGGACCCCCTCGGCGCCACGGTCGCCATTGTTTGGTACGGCTGGCCGCACTCGCGTTCGCTGGCCAGCCGTACCGTTCAGCGCCGCCGCCCCTGGGATCCTCGACCGTGGCATGGTGGCTAACGAGAAGGTGGCGACGCAGCGAGATCTGGAGGCCGTCCAGATCGAGCTCGTTCGCGATGCCTACCGGTTCATCGAGGACGTCCAGGAGAGTCGTCGCGACGACTTCGACGACGCCTACGGGGACTGGTTCGACGAGAGGTTCGAGCTGCTCCCGCCGCCGAGCTATCCGGAGGGGCCACAGGTCTTCCGCGGTCGGTCCGGGCTCAAGCGCTGGATCGCCGACGTCCAGGAGATCTGGGACGAGTGGCGGCTGAGGGCCGAGCGGTTCGTCGTCGCCGGCGACCGGGTCGTGGTCCTCGTGCGCGTCATCGCCGAGGGCGGGCTCAGTGGTGTTCGCCTCGATCGCGAAACGGCGCACATCTGGGACATCGCGGACAGCCGCGTGACGCGTTGCGAGGTCTTCCTTGATCGCTCAGAGGCACTCCGGACCGTGGGGGCTGCGTGATGAGTCCCCTCGCCTGCCGGTCGGTCGGATCACCCCGATGGCGCGACACCTCCTCCCCCCTTGGGGCTCGGCCTCAGCCGCTCGCTTCGGGGCTTCTCGAGCCAGCGCTCCAGCACCTTGGCGACGCCATCCTGACCATAAGCGATCAGCAGAGTCCGCAGCGCCACCGCGCCCACCTTCCCGTCCCCGACCGTGAGCCCCCGCAGGGCCGCGAGCGCGAGCGCCACGTCGTCCGGCGCGAGCTCGCCCACCTCGAGGCACAGCCGGCCGTGCCAGCGCACCGCCGACCGCTCGAAGCGCCGGTCGCCCGCGTCGCGGTAGACGAGCACGAGCCCGAGCGCCTCGGCCAGCGAGACGCGCGGGAGCTCCGCGGCCGCCGCGGTCGCGATCAGCGGATTGCCGGTCGCCAGCGCCCGCTGGAACCTCGCGCTCGGCGAACCCTGGGCGATCACCGAACGCATGTTCGCACGGCGTCGCGACGGCAGGGCACCGGCCGACGCCGAGTCGAACCTACGGAATGGAGACAGCGATGACTGGAACCCTCACATACCGGGCGGTAACCGAGCACATCACCGACCTCCGCGCGGCTGCCGACCGCGCCCGCGGGACGCAGGCCCGATCCGATCGGGAGGAGGCGCGCCGCCGCGCCCGTCGAGGGTGGCTGCAGCCACTCTCGGTCGCAACCGGTCACGGCCGCGCCGGCTGAGCCGACGGCGCGCCGAACGACGTCCTCAGGCGTCCGTCCGGTACACGATCTCACCGAGGTGTACCGCCGTCTGTGCCGGCACGGTCGACTGGAACAGGCTCCCGTAGCCGTCGGCGCTCCCCGGGCCGCCCGTGGGATAGATGACCAGCAGGGCGGTGCCGCCCGCCCCGCCGCCGGCGT
Organism: Thermoleophilaceae bacterium; assembly: GCA_036407035.1. GTDB lineage: Bacteria > Actinomycetota > Thermoleophilia > Solirubrobacterales > Thermoleophilaceae > JACVRW01. The sequence continues at coordinate 14,053 of DASXAA010000072.1, forward strand.
CGGGTCCGGTCACGACGGGTATCCCGAGGATGCGCGGAGGGCGCAGGTCCGCGGGCAGGCGGAACAGGGAGACCGATGTGTTGTTGCCCGAGCTGATCCTCGCGGAGCCGCGGATGTGCACCTGCCCGAGCCTGTCCTTCCAGATCTGGATGCCGGGCAGCCCGAACCCGCCGTTGATCCAGCGCTGCGTCGAGGTGCCGCAGAGGATCGCCGTCTGGACCGGTACGACCGTGCAGGGGTCCGTCGCCTGGTTCGGGTTGTCGGCGATGTCGACCGGCGCCGCCGCCTTCGCCAGCGTCGGGTTCGGGTAGGTGCCCGTCAGGTCGCCGCCCGCCGCCGCGCCCTGGATGGAGCCGGCCGGGCCGGGGTCGCCCTTCGCGCCGGGCTCGCCCCTCAGCGAGGTGAAGGCCTTCCGGCTGAGGTCCTTCGAGGCGATCGTGCGGTTCCTTATGTCCTTGCTCTTGATCGAGTTGTCCTTGATCTGCGCCGATCCGATCTTCGTCGCTGCATAGCCGACGCCGCCCAGCGAGACGAAGAGCGCCACCACGCTCATGACCGTCGCGGGTGACGGGATCCCTATCCGTCGCATGTCTGCCCCTTGGTTCTCAGCTCTCTCGTAACGGCATCCAGTGTCGCCGCCACGCGCGGCCGCGCACAGTGACCCTGAGGCCGGAATTGCTAAGCCCTGGTGCCCCGCGGTAGGCCGCCGCTCGCCCGGGGTAGGGCTCAAAGGGATGACCCGGCTCGACATCCGGCGGCTCGCCGCCGTCGACATGTACGGCACGCGCGGGACGACCCTGCGGCGGCGGGTGATCGTCGCCGAGTTCGTGCTCGGCGCGATCGTCGGCACCGCGCTCGGCGTGCTCGTCGCGGTCACGAGCTCGACCCTCGGCGGCCGGCTGTTCGGCGCCTGGATCGCCGGCGCCTGCCTCAACTACGTGCCGCTCGCGCTGCACGCGGTCTCGCTGCTCGGCCCCGGCAGGCTCGACGCCGAGCTCGCGGGCGTCGACATCCGGGCGGAGCTGCGCCACTACACGAAGGCGCAGGTCTGGGTGGCCGTGCCGGTGCTGTTCCTGGTGCTGGCACCACTGCAACGGCGCTCGCGGAACCGGCGCGCTACGAGGGGCTGACCGGCGGCGTGCCGTACGTGTGGAAGCTCGGCACCGTATCCACGCCCCAGGCCTGCCCCTTCGCGCGCTCGGCCTGCGTCCACACCACGATCGGCTCGTCGGGCGCGTAGACGAAGCGCCCGCCGGTCGTGACCTCCACCCGGTTCCCGCCCGGCTCGTAGCCGTACAGGAAGAAGCCCTGGGCGATCGCGTGCTTGGAGGGCGCGGCCTCGATGAACACGCCGTTGTCGAGCCAGATGTCGGCCGCGCGCAGGCACTCCTCGCGCGTGTCGACCCAGAACGCCACGTGGTGCAGCCGGCCGTTCGCGCCGTGGGCGTCGCTCGTGTAGATCAGCTCGTGGGCGGCGATCGACGCGCTCATCCACGCGCCGGTCTCGGTGCCGTCGTCGAGCTCGATCCGCTCGTACAGCCGG
>DASXAA010000073.1:0-2806 GCA_036407035.1 Thermoleophilaceae bacterium
CGTTCCGGACCTCCAAGCCGGTCGAGTACCTCTTCGCCGCCGCCGGCTCCATGGCGGTCCAGGGCCCGGTGATCAACTGGGTCGCCGATCACCGCAAGCACCACGCCCACACCGACGAGGAGGGCGATCCGCACTCGCCGCACGTCGGCGTGGGGAAGGGCTTGAAGGGCGCGGTCCGCGGGCTGCTGCACGCCCACGTCGGCTGGCTGCTCACCGAGCACGGCCGCGCCGAGCGGGCCAGGTACGCGCGCGACCTCGTCGAGGATCGCGGCATGCGCTTCATCGACCGCGCCTTCGTCGGCTGGGTCGTCGTGAGCCTGCTGCTGCCGGCGGCGCTGGGCTGGCTGATCACCGGCTCCTACAAGGGCGCCCTCACCGGCCTGCTGTGGGGCGGCCTCGTGCGCGTGTTCCTGCTGCACCACGTGACGTGGTCGATCAACTCGGTCTGCCACTTCTTCGGGCGCCGGCGCTTCGCGACCGACGACAAGTCCACCAACGTGTGGTGGCTGGCGCTGCCGAGCATGGGCGAGGCGTGGCACCACAACCACCACGCGTTCCCGCGCTCGGCCGTGCACGGCCTCGGCCGCTTCGAGCTGGACCCGTCGTCGTGGGTCATCTGGACGATGGAGAAGCTGGGCCTGGTCTGGGACGTCGTGCGGATCGCGCCCGAGCGCCAGACCCAGCGCCTGGCCGGCGCGGCGCAGGTCGCCGAGCAGCGCCAGGCGGCCTAGCGGGCGGGGCGGGCGGCACGTGCGTGCCGCCCGCCGCGTTCCCGTCTACGGCGTCGGCTCAGGCGGCAGGTCGTCGACGCCCTCGCTGAAGCGGCGCTCGACGTGCTTCTCGGGGTCCTCCTCGGAGAGCTCCTCCTCACCCTCGCTGAAGCGCCCGCGATGGACCTTCTCCGGGGTGTCTTCGGGGAGCTGCTCCTCGCCTTCGCTGAACCGCCCGACGTGCTCCTCGTCGGGGAAGACGTCCGGCCGGGCCTCGCCCTCGGCGAAGCCCTCGTCCTGAGGCTGCTCAGGCTTGGCGGGATGTTCGCTCGGGTCCGTGGACATCGACGGTCCTCCTTCGTGGTCGGTCGAGTCGCAGTCATACCCGAATTGCCGTGCTCGGGTGGGGTTTTCGGGCGGCCCGCGGCGTCGATCACGACCCTGTAACGGGTGTCACGCACGGGGGTACCTCCGGCGGTGCTGCCGTTCGGCCGCAAGCGCTCGTGGAAGCGGCGCGTCAAAGACGCTGCTCGCAGCGCCCCCAAGCGTGGGCGCGAGATCCGCGCGGCCGCGAGCCAACTGGACGTCCCATGGGCACGCTCGTGGGCGGCCGTCTTCGCGCGCGAGAACTTCCTGCGCTTCGTCCTCTCGCCGATCATGGACGTCTACGCGCGTCGGCGATCGACGGGCCGCGAGCGGCTCGCCGGGCTCAAGGGCCCGCTGATCCTGGTCGCCAACCACGGCAGCCACATGGACACTCCGGTGATCCTCTCGGCGCTGCCGCGCCGGCTGCGCAAGCGCACCGCCGTGGCGGCGGCGGCCGACTACTTCTATCGCAACAAGCTCGTGGCGGCCGCCGTCTCGCTGCTGTTCAACACGGTGCCGATCGAGCGCCGCGGCGGTGGCGGGCTGACCAAGGGCGGCGGCCACCTCGACAACCTGCTCGACCAGGGCTGGAACCTCCTGCTCTACCCGGAGGGCTCGCGCAAGCACGGCGAGGGCACCGGGCGCGTGCGGCGCGGCGCCGCGGTCCTCGCGGCCGCGCACAACCTGTCGATCGTGCCGATCCGGGTCACCGGCACGCGCGACGCGATGCCTCCCGGGCGCCTGTGGCCCAAGCGCCTGCGCGGCAAGCTCATCTCCAAGCGCCACCGCATCGAGGTGTCGTTCGGCGAGCCGATCCGCCCGACCGAGGACGCCACCGCCCTCATCGAGCGCGTGCAGCGCTACTTCGAGAGCGGCGACGGCGGCTCGCTGCCCTCGCCCTATCGCCGCCGCAAGGCGACCGCCGCCAGCTCGACCGACTGACACCCCTCCACGTCACCAACGGCGACTCGACCGCGGCCACGCTGCGCGAAGCAGGCCTGACGCCGCGCTTGGTCGTCTGGCGCGACGTCCTGCACGAGGGGCCCGTGCCGGCGGTCGGCGACGACGAGCTGCGCGAGGTGCGCGCGCGCTACCTGACCGCCACCCGCGGCATCGACGCCGGGCACGCCGCCAAGGGGATCGACCGTGTGCGCGCCGAGCTACAGGAGCGCGACGCCGAGCTGGCCGCGGCGGCCGACGGCGAGTACGTGCTGTGGTTCGAGGCCGACCTCTACGACCAGCTTCAGATCGCGCAGATCCTCGACCGGCTCGCGCGGCTGAGCGTCGAGCCCGAGCGGATCACGCTGGTGAGCATCGGCGAGCACGTCGGCTTCGCGCGCTTCGGCGGGCTGGGCGAGCTCGACGGCCCGCAGCTCGCCGAGCTGCCGGCGCTCGCCGCCGTCCCGCTCACCCATGAGGCGGTCGAGCTGGCGCGGCGGGCGTGGGCGGCGCTGTGCGCGCCCGACCCGGGCGGCCTGGCCGCCATCGTCGCGGCGCGCTCGCCGGTGCTGCGCTTCGTTCCCGAGGCCTTCGATCGGCTGAGCCGCGAATATCCCTCGACGCGAGATGGGTTGTCGCTGACCGAACGGCGTCTGCTCGCGGCGGTGGCGGGCGGCGGCGCCAACGCCGGCCAGGCCTTCGTGCGCGCGGCGGCGCGCGAGGTGCGTCCGTTCCTGGGCGACACCTGGGCGTTCGCGGCGATCGAGCGGCTCGCGAGCGGCGACGCGCCG
>DASXAA010000074.1:0-10103 GCA_036407035.1 Thermoleophilaceae bacterium
CCCGGCGTGCCGTACGCGCTCGTAAGCGCGCGGACCGGCGAGGGCGTCGACCAGTTCCGCGACTGGCTGCTGCGGGTGGCGGACCGGGAGGCCGCGCCGGCGTGAGCGGCGCGCTGGACTCCGCGACGCGCATCGACGAGCTGCTTGCCCGACGGACCGAGGCGAACGAGCGCTTCTTCACCGCCGAGGCCGAGCGGCTCGCGCGGCTCTGCCACCGGATGGCCGAGCGGTTCGCGCGCGGCGGCCGGCTGGTTGCGCTGGGCGACACGCCCCAGGCCCGCTCCGACGTGCGGCACATAGCGGTGGAGTTCGTGCACCCTGTCATCGTCGGCAAGCGGGCGCTGCCCGCGATCGGCCTCTCGCGCGAGGGCGGCTCGCTGGCGGCGCAGGCCGAGCTGGTCGCCGAGCCGGACGACATCGCGATCGCGTTCGGGCCGGGCGTCGCGGACGCGCTCTCGATCGCAGCCGGGCGCGGGTGCCTGACCGTTGCGTTCGGGTCAGCCGGCGCGGAGTGGGAGCTCGTGCCGCCGGGCGAGGACCCGTTCGTCGCCCAGGAGGTCGCCGAGACCGCCTATCACCTGCTGTGGGAGCTCGTGCACGTGTTCTTCGAGCACCGCGGCCTGCTCGAGGGGCGCGAGGCGCGGCGCGTTCACGACACCGGCGCGTCGAGCTTCCTCTATCCGTTCCTGGCCGAGGGGGAGACCGACCTCGATGCGGTCGTCGACGACGTCCGGCGCTCGGTGCTGATGAAGGCCGAGGAGGTGGGCGCGCTGCGCGAGCAGACGCTCACCGAGGGCCGCGAGGAGCTGGCCGCGGCGGCCGCGTCGCTGCGCGGCCTCTTCGACGCGGGCGGGCGGGTGCTCGCACTCGGGAACGGCGGGTCGGCCACAGACGCGATGGACGCCGTGGCCGACTTCCGCGAGCCGCCGGCGGCGTGGCGGCCGCGCCGCGCGCTCGACCTGACCGAGGACGCGGCGATCCTCACCGCGCTCGCCAACGACATCGGCGTCGACTCGATCTTCGCGCGGCAGGTGATCGCGCACGGCCGAGCGGGCGACGCGCTGCTCGCGCTCTCCACGAGCGGGAACTCGCGCAACGTGATCGAGGCGCTCGGTGAGGCCCGCAGGCGCGACATGCGGACGGTGGCGATGGTCGGCTACGACGGCGGCCGCGTGGCAGCGGAGGGCCTTGCCGACCACGTGGTGATCACGCGTTCGGAGCACATCCCACGCATCCAGGAGGCGCAGGCGAGCGCGTACCACGTGCTGCGGGAGCTGGTGGAGGTGGCCGCTTGAACGACGCCGGGCCGGGCGAGATCGCCCACGCGAGCATGCGCGGCGCGATCGCCGCCATGGCGATGACGGGCATGCGCGCCTTCACCGTCGACATGGGCATCGTCGAGCAGACGCCGCCGGAGGCCGTCCTCAAGAAGCGCGCTCGCGGCTTGATCAGGCAGGTGCCGCGCAACCGCCGCCGGGCGGCCATCGAGCTCGCCCACTGGGCCTACGGCGCCGCGGGGGGCACCGCCTTCCGGCTGCTGCCGGACAGCCTGAGGCTGAAGGCCTGGGCCGGGCCCGCCTACGGGCTCGCGGTCTGGCTCGGCTTCGAGCTCGGGATCGCGCCCGCGCTGGGGCTCACCCAGGCCACGAAGCTGCGCCTGCAGGAGCGCGCGGCGCTCGCCGCCGATCACGTGCTCTACGGCCTGGTCCTCACCGAGACGAGGGCGAGGCCGAGGGACTAACGGTGGGAACGGCGGTGACGACCCGTGTGCGGGCGCGCGTGGAGGGCACCGTGCAGGGGGTCGGCTTCCGGCCGTTCGCGTACCGGCTCGCCGGCGAGCTCCGCCTGGCCGGGTGGGTGCTGAACGACGAGCTGGGCGTGCTGCTCGAGGTGGAGGGCGACGAGGCGGCGGTGGACGAGTTCATCGTGCGGCTCCGCTCCGAGGCGCCGCCGCTGGCGTCGGTCGAGCGGGTCGCGGCGGAGCCGGTCGAGCCGCGCGGCGAGCGCGGCTTCCGGATCGTCGAGAGCTCGAGGGGCGGCGACCCGGACGCGCTCGTGGCGCCGGACGCCGCGACCTGTGACGACTGCCTCGCCGAGCTGCTCGATCCCGCCGATCGCCGCCATCGCTACCCGTTCATCAACTGCACGAACTGCGGGCCGCGGTTCACGATCGTCCGCGGCGTCCCGTACGACCGCCCGCGCACGACGATGGCCGGCTTCGAGATGTGCGCGGACTGCCGGCGCGAGTACGACGACCCGGCCGACCGCCGGTTCCACGCGCAGCCAAACGCCTGCCCGCGGTGCGGGCCCCGCCTGGTGCTGACCGGCTCCGAGCGGCGTCCCGCGGAGGTGCCCGGGGCGCGCGACGCGATCGAGGGCGCAGCCCGCAGGCTTGCCGAGGGCCTGATCGTCGCGGTCAAGGGTCTCGGCGGGTTCCACCTCGCGTGCAGCGCGGCCGACGAGGAGGCGGTGGCCGCGTTGCGGGAGCGCAAGCACCGGGAGGACAAGCCGTTCGCCCTGATGGTCCCCGATGTCGTCGCAGCCTCGCGCCTCGTCGAGCTCGGGACGGAGGAGGACGGGCTGCTGCGCTCGGCGGCACGGCCGATCGTCCTCGCGCCGCGCCGGCGGAGCGCGGCGGTCGCGGCGGCGGTGGCCCCGGCGTCCGCGGAGCTCGGGGTCATGCTGCCGTACACGCCGCTGCACCACCTGCTGCTCGGCGACCTCTGCGCGATCGCCGGCGAGGGCGCGGCGCTCGTGATGACGAGCGGCAACGTGTCCGACGAGCCGATCGCGTACCAGGACGACGACGCTCTCGCGCGGCTGGGACCGGTCGCCGACATGTTCCTGCTCCACGACCGGCCGATCGAGACGCGTACCGACGACTCGGTCGTGCGGGTCGTGCGGACCGGACGCGCGAGGCGCCCCCTGCCGATCCGCAGGTCGCGCGGGTACGTCCCGGCGCGGATCGACCTGCCGGTGGCGGCCGGGGAGCCGCTGCTCGCCTGCGGGGCCGACCTGAAGAGCACGTTCTGCGTCGCGAAGGGCTCGCGGGCCTGGGTCGGGCACCACATCGGCGACCTGGAGCACTACGCCACGCACCGGGCGTTCCGCGAGGGGATCGCCCACTTCGAGCGCCTGTTCGCGGTGCGCCCGCGGGTCGTCGCGCACGACCTGCACCCGGGCTACTTCTCGACCGGCTATGCGCTGGAGCGCGAGGACGTGGAGCTCGTCGGAGTGCAGCACCACCACGCGCATCTGGCGGCCGTCCTGGCCGAGCACGGGCTCGAGGGGCCGGCCGTGGGGGCGATCTACGACGGGACCGGCTACGGCACGGACGGGGCGGTGTGGGGAGGCGAGCTGCTGGTCGGCGGCCTCCGTGACTTCGAGCGCGCCGGCTCGCTGTGGCCCGTGCGCATGCCCGGCGGCGCCGCGGCGATCCGCGAGCCCTGGCGGATGGCGTGCGCCTGGCTCGCGGAGGCGTTCGGGGAAGCGCGGCCGCTGCCGTCCCGGCTCACGGCGATGGTGGACGAGCAACGCTGGCGGGCGGTGTCCCGGGTGGGTGCGAGCGAGGCGGTCTCGCCGGTCACGACGAGCATGGGCCGCCTGTTCGACGCCGTGGCGGCGCTCTGCGGGATTGGCGTGCGCGTGAACTACGAGGGCCAGGCCGCGATCGAGCTCGAGGCCGCCGCCGCGGGCAAGGCGGCGGGGGCGTACGAGCTGCCGCTGGTGGAGGGCGGCCGGCGGCTGCTGCTCGACGCGCGCCCGCTGGTGCGCTCGGTGGTCGCCGACCTCGACGCCGGCGTTCCGGTGGCGGTGGTGTCGGCCCGCTTTCATGCGGCGGTGGCGGACGCGACCGCGCGCGCGTGCGCGGCGGTCGCCGCGGGACGCGGCGTCGGCACGGTCGTCCTCGGCGGCGGGGTGTTCCAGAACCGGCTGCTCGTCGAGCGTGTGGCCGCCGGCCTCGACGCCGGGGGCCTGAGGGTCCTGACGCCCGAGCGGCTCCCGGCCGGGGACGGCGGCATCTCGTTCGGCCAGGCGGCGGTCGCGGCGGCCTTGACGCAGGCGCCCGCCTGCTGAAGGCTGATCGGATGGGTGTGGCGAGCCACACGGCCGTCGAGCTCGACCGCGAGCGCGTCCGCGAGCTGACCGAGCGCGAGCTGGCGGCGCTGAACGACCGCACGCCGCGCTCCGCCGAGATGTTCTGGCGCGCCGAGCGGGTGCTGCCGGGCGGCGTGCCGTCGTCGTACCACCTGCGCCGTCCCTGGCCGGTCTACATGTCCGACGGCGAGGGGGCGCGCGTGTGGGACGTGGACGGCAACGAGTACGTGGACTTCCACAACGGGTTCGGCGCGATGGTGCAGGGGCACGCGCACCCGGCGATCGGCGCGGCGGTGTCCGCGCGCTACCCGCAGGGCACGCACTTCGGCGCGCCCACCGAGGACTCCATCGCGGTCGCCGAGGAGCTCGCCCGCCGCTTCCGGCTGCCGCGCTGGCGCTTCACGAACTCGGGCACCGAGTCCACGATGGGCGCGATCCGGATCGCCCGCGGGCTGACCGGCCGCGAGGACGTGATCAAGGCGTTCGGCTCCTACCACGGCCACGGCGAGGCCGTGATGGTCAGCATCGGCGTGGACTACGAGCGCATCGGTCCCGACGACGCGCCCGAGTCGCTGCCGTACGGCGCCGGCATCCCGCGCGCGACGCTCGAACAGGTGCACACGGGCCACTGGGGCGACGCGGACGGGATGGAGCGTCGCATTGCCGAGCTGGAGCACCAGGGCCGCAAGCCCGCCTGCGTGATCCTCGAGCCGGCCATGACGAACATCGGGCTGGTGCTCCCCGAGGACGGCTATCTCGCCGCGGTGCGCCGGATGACCGCCGCGGCCGGGGTGGTGCTGATCTTCGACGAGGTCAAGACCGGGCTCGCGATCGCCGCCGGCGGCGCGGTCGAGCGCTTCGGCGTGGAGCCCGACATGGTCACGCTCGCGAAGGCCCTCGGCGGCGGCCTGCCGACCGGCGCGATCGGCATGAGCGAGGAGGTCGCGCGCGTGGTGGAGGACGACACCGTCCACCAGTTCGGCACCTACAACGGCAACCCGCTGGGCATGGCGGCCGCCCGGGCGAGCCTGCTCGAGGTGTTGACCCCGGCGGCGTACGAGCGCTTCGAGCGGCTGTCGGAGCGCATGCGCTCAGGCATCGACGAGCTGATCGCGTCCGAGCGGCTGCCCGCCTACACGGTCGGCGCCGGCGCGCGCGGCTGCGTGACGTTCGCGGGCGAGCGCGTGATGGACTACCGCTCCTTCAAGCGCACCCATGACCCCGAGCTGTGCGAGCTCGCCTGGCTCTACGCGATGAACCGCGGCGTGCTGACGACCCGCGGGCGCCAGCCGGAGTGGACCCTCTGCGTGGCCCACGACGAGGCCGACGTGAACCGCTACGTGGAGGCGCTCGCCGCCCTCGCGGCGGAGCTCACCCGACGATAGTGCGGCTCTGCTCGCGCATGAACTGCGGCAGGTACCACGGCCCGAGCCCGCCCTTGCCGGTCGAGCCGCTCGACTTCCAGCCGCAGAACGTCTGCGTGCCCGGCCACGCGCCCGTGGTGGCGCCCGCGCGCCGGTTCACGTAGACGACGCCCGCCTGGATCGTGTCGAGGAAGCGCTCCTTCTCGCCCTCGTTCTCGGTGAAGATCCCGGCCGTCAGGCCGTAGACGGGCGCGTTCGCCTCCGCGATCGCCTCGTCCAGCGAGTCGACGCGCGTGACCGCCACGAACGGCACGAACAGCTCGTCGCGCTCGAGCCGGTGGCCGGCGGGCAGGCCGGAGACGACCGTCGGCTCGACGAACAGCCCCGGACGGTCCGGGCGTCCGCCGCCGGCGTCGACGCTGCCGTCGCGGCGCGCGTCCGCCACAGCCGCCTCGTAGCGCGCCACGCTCGCCTCGTTCACGACCGGGCCCAGGAACGCGTCGCGGTCCGACGGGTCGCCGAGGGCGAGGCCGGCCGCGTACTCGGCGAGCCGCTCGACGAACTCGTCATGGACCGATCCGACCACGATCGCCCGCGAGCACGCGCTGCACTTCTGCCCGGACAGCCCGTACGCGGACTTGGCGACGCCCTCGACCGCCTTCTCGAGGTCGGCCCTGTCGGACACGATCGCCGGGTTCTTGCCGCCCATCTCGGTGAGTGCGGGGCGGGCGAACGCGCCCTCCTGGAGCCGGCGCGCGATCTCGCGGCCGACCTCCGCCGAGCCGGTGAACGCCACGCCGTCCACCTCCGCCTGCGCGAGCGCGCGGCCGGTGGCCGGCCCGCCGTGCACGAGGTTGAAGACACCGGCGGGGAGGTCCGTGGCGCGCGCGATCTCGGCCAGGATGCCGCCGGACCAGGGCGTGTCCTCGGAGGGCTTCAGGACGACCGTGTTGCCGGCGATCAGCGCCGCGGCGGACATGTTGATCGTCAGCGCCACCGGGAAGTTGAACGGCGAGATCACGGCGAAGACGCCGTATGGGCGCAGCACGTCGGTGTTGCGCTCGCCCTCGACGAAGCTGTCGAGCGGCCGCGTGAAGCCGTCGTTCTCCTCCATCAGCCGCGCGTACGAGGTGATCAGGTCCACGGCCTCCTGCACCTCGAGGATCGACTCCGTGCGCGTCTTGCCGGTCTCGAGGCTGACCACGGCCGCGAGCTCGATGTGCCGCTCGCCGATGCCGTCCGCCACCGCCCGCATGAGCTCGCAGCGCTCGGGGTACGGGGTCGCGCGCCAGGCGGCCGCGTCGCGGCGCGCCGCCTCCACCGCCTCGGCCACCACCTCGCCGCCGCCCTCGCGCGCGCGGCTCGCGACCGAGTCGTCGCTGCACGGGTCGACGCGCTCGAACGTCTCGCCGCCGTCACGCTCCTCGCCGCCGATCAGGTGCGGCAACGGCTCGGGGTTGGCGTCGCGTGCTGTCGCCAGGCGTGCCTCGAACTCCTCCTCGGTCTCCGCTCCGAGCGCGCCGCTCGTGTAGGTCAGGCGAGTGCTCATCCGCGCGACGCTATCGGCCGCCGGTGCGGGCGGCAACCGGGCCGACGGCCGCCCCGAGCTCGTCGCGGCTCGCCACGCCGAGCTTCGTCATCGCGTGGTAGAGGTGGGACTCGACGGTTCGCACGGAGATCGTCAGAGCCGCGGCGATCTCTTGGTTGGAGCGCCCGCGCGCGGCCTGCTCGGCGATCTCCCGCTCGCGGCGCGTGAGCTGGGCGGCGGCCGGATGGGTTGCGCCGAGCGCGGGCGTCCGCGCGCCCTCGCACTCCTGCTGGAGGCGCGCGCTGAGGCCGGCCGAGCGGCTCGCCGCCGCCAGGCGCCCGGCCGCCTCCTGAACCGCCCCGGCCTGGGCGGCGGCCTCTGCGGCGGCGAGCTTCGCGCCGATGGCGGACAGCTCGCGCGCGGCGGACAGGAGCGCGTCGCCGTCGCACTCGGCGAGGGCGGTCGCGTGCGCGGCGTAGGCGGCGGCCAGCCTCGAGTCGCACCTGCTCGCCGCCGCCTTCAGCGGGCCGGCCACGTCACGCGGGCCCGCGCCGGCCGAGAGCGCCTCGCGCAGCAGCTGCGCCTGGAACACCGGCCAGTCGGAAGCGGCCTCGGCGGCGTTGCGGCAGAGCTCCGCCGCGCGGGCGAGCTCGCCCGTGGCGGCCGCGATCCAGGCGTCGGCGCGGGCGAGCTTCGTGCGCTCGTGCCACGCGGCGGGCCGCACGCCGAGGCGGAGCCGCGCCGCCTCCCTCGCCCGCTGCGCGCTCTCGACACGCCCGACCATCGCCTCGGCCTGCGCGAGCTCCGCCGCCGCGATCACCGCGAGGCCGCGCGGATCGTTCGCCTCGAGGTGCGCCCCGGCCTCGCGCAGCCGGCGTGCGGCCGTCACGGGCGCGCCGCGATAGAGGGCAAGGCTGCCGAGCAGCGCGACCGCGGCGCCGGCCGTCACGCGGTTGCCGGCCTCGACGGCGGCGCGCTCGATGCGGGACACGCGGGCCTCGAGCTCGTCCCAGTCGCGGCCCGACTCGAGGCGCACGAGCGCCCACGCCACCAGCCCGCCGAGCGCCCTGTCCGCCAGCCGCTCGTCCGCCGGTGGCGGAGGGAGCGCGCGCTCCGCCATCGCCTCCGCCTTCCTCGTGCTGCCGGCGTAGAGCCAGGCGATCGCGCCCCCGGAGGCGACCAGTGGCGCCACCATCGGATCGAGCTCCGGGTCTGCGGCGAGCCGGTCTGCCAGCTCGCCCGCCTCGCGCGACCGGCCGGTGGCGCTCAGCACCATCAGCCGCATCCCCTCGAGGCGCCGGCGCCAGGCCGCGTCGGGCCACCAGCGAGCCGCTCGCTCCACGAGCCGCTCTGCCTCCTCGCCGCGGCCGAGCCCCCACACGAGCCCGTTCACGCGCGCGTAGAGATAGCCGAGCGCGGCCTCCGGCGATGCCAGGCTGCCCTCGAGCGACGCCAGGATGACCTCGGCCTCCGCGTACCGGCCGAGCGCCGCCTGCGCCATGCCGAGGGCCAGCGTGGCGCCGTCGCCGCCGCCGTCCGCGGCGGCCTCGGCGGCCAGCCGCGAGGCCAGCGCGGGGTCGCCGCCGCGGTGGGCCTGGGCGGCCGCCTCGAGCAGTAGGCCGGGCTCCACGGCCGCGCCCGCGTCGCGCAGCCACGTGGTCACGCGCAGCGCCTCGCCCGGATCGGGGTCGACCGCGGCGGCGAGTCGCATGCGGAGCGCCGCCGCGCGCGTGGTCGACAGCTCCGCGAGCGCCACCTCGCCGTACAGCGGGTGCGCGAGCCGGGCGACGTCGCCGCGGGCCTCGTGCCTGACCACCAGCAGCCCGCGGGCCTCGGCGGCGGCGATCGGCGCAGAGCCGGTCAGCCGGGACAGCAGGTCGAGCGCCAGCGGCTCGCCGAGTCCGAGCAGCGCGATCAGGTCGCGGCCGGCGGCGTCGAGCCCCTCCAGCCGCTGCGACACGAGCTCCGCGAGCGCCGGACCGGGCGCCGGCCGCCGGTGGAGCCGCCAGAGCCCCTCCTCCCGGCGCAGCGCCGCCGTCTCGAGCGCCGCTGCCACGAGCTCGCGCAGGTAGAGCGGGTTCCCGGCGCTCGCGGCGAACGCCCAGTGCGCCGCCACGTGCTCCACCGGCCCGCGGACCAGCGCCTCCGTCAGCGCGACCGTCTCCTCCTCCGAGAGCTGCGCGAGGTCCATGCGGCGGGCGCCCGCGTCCTTCCACAGCGCGACGATCGCGTCCGGGCAGGGCTCGCCCGCGCGGACGGTCGCGACGACGAACGCCGACCGTGTCATCGCCATGTGCAGGGCGAGCGCCGCGGAGGCGGGGTCGAGCAGGTCGGCGTCGTCCAGGCCGAGCACAACGGGGTGCCCGTTGGCACGCGCCAGGATCGCGTCGGTGCTCGCCCGGAAGAGCCCGAGCGGGTCCTCGGTCCCGACGTCCGGCGGCAGCACGCCCACGAACGCCGCCAGCGGGATCGTCGCCGCCGAGCGGGTCGCCTGCGCCCACTCCACGGACGCGCCGTCGGCGCGCGCCGCGGCGATCCCCGCCTGCGCGAGCCGGGTCTTGCCGACCCCGGCCGGCCCGACGATCACGACCCCGGTGCAGTCGGGGCGCTCGCGACTGGCGCGGATCAGCGCCAGCTCGCGCTCCCGTCCGACCAGTGGCGAGCCGTCCGCGCTCACGTCGATCCGCTCATCCTCAGCGGTCAAGGCAGACGAACGTTACAGGGACGCCTCAGTAACCCATCGGGAGGAACTCAGTATCGGCTACCGATGACGCCGCGGACAGCGCGGCGCACCATCCGGGCCAGGTGAGGACTCGCCGGCCAACGACCGCGGCGCTCGTCGCCCTCGCCGCCGCGACCGGCGCCTCCGGCGCGCACACGCGCGCGACCACTTTGAACTAGGGAGGAGTCACGATGCCTCACGCCCGACCGCTCTCGTCACGCCTGGCCGCGGCCGTGGCCGCCGCTCTGGCGCTCGCCGCCCTCGTGCCGGCGGGCGCGTCCGCCGCGACGAACAACATCTTCACGGTCGCCGGCACGACGGCGGGCCTGTCCGGGAACGGGGGGCCGGCGACGCAGGCGCAGCTGTTCACGCCGTCGGCCGTCTCGATGAC
>DASXAA010000075.1:0-6222 GCA_036407035.1 Thermoleophilaceae bacterium
GAGGTAGAGCGAGTCGACCCCGAGCTTCGACAGCGCCACCGTCGACTCGATGAACCCGCGGTGGTTGCGGCACATGATCGCCATCGCGTCGCCCTCCACGAGCCCGGCGTCCGCGAACGCGTGGGCGAGCGCGTTCGTGCGCCGGTCGACCTCGCCGAAGCTGAGCGTGCCGACTTCGTCGACGATCATCGGCGCGTCCGGGTAGCGCGTTGCGTGCATGATCACGCCGGCCGCGGGGCTGCGCCCGAACCGCGACATGACCTGCACGAACTTCACGAGCCGGTCCGGCCTGATCGGGCGCACCACCCCCGCGTCGACCAGCACCTTCACGCTGCCCAGCTCGTAGACGACCTTGCCGGGCAGGCTCTTGCCCCCGTCACTCACTCCCACGTCACCTCCTTCGAGCTCACGACGGAGATTCTGCAACGTTCGCTCGAGGTTTCGCGACACCGTCGGCGCGGCGACGCGGTCGGTGACCGCGCCGAGCAGGCCACCGGGGGCGTCGTAGGAGAGGCGCAGCGTGACCTTCGTGCCGCCGTCGTCCGATTCGCGGAGCCGCCAGCGGCCGCGCTGGTCGATGCCGGTGACGCTGGTCCAGGCGAGGTCGCCGGGCTCGTCGAACTCGACGATCTCGATCAGCCCGCCGACCTCGGCCGAGCCGACCCTCATCCTCATCGAGAAACGCGCCCCGCAGCCGCGTTCGACGTCGCCCTGGCGCTCGAAGCGCGTGATGCCGTACATGAACGCCGGCCAGGTCGTCGGGTCCGAGACGAGCTCCCAGACGTCCTCGCGCGGGGCGGCGATCACGCATTCCTTCTCGATGCGCATCAGCCGATCACCGGGAAGCGGCGCTCGGCCTGGAGCGCGTCGAGGCTGCGCTGCATGCGGGTGATGACCGCGTCGTAGACCTCGTCGAGGTCGGGGTCCTCGCCGAACTGCTCGCGCAGGTGAATCGGCGGGAGCGCCTCCATCGTGATCTTCGCGGGCAGCGGGACGTGGCCGAGCATGTCGCCGACGTTGAGGATCCACGGCAGCGCGATCGAGATCGGCAGCACCTTGAGGCGGAACATGCGGTCGAGGGCGAGCAGGCGCGCGAGCCACTCGCCGCGGCTGAGGAAGAGCGCCGTCTCCTGGCCGCCGATGGCGACCACCGGCACGATCGGCACGTCCTTCTCGAGCGCCAGGCGGATGAAGCCCTTGCGACCGTCGAAGTCGACCTTGGCCGACTCCCAGCTCGGCCGGTGGACCTCGTAGTCGCCGCCGGGGTAGACGAGCAGGGCCGCGCCGGAGTCGAGCGCGCGGCCGGCGTTGCGCGGGTTGGCGGCGACCGTCCCGTACTTCCGCAGGAAGCCGAGTCCCGGCATGGTCAGCACGAGGTTGTGGGCGAGCTGGTAGAAGCGGCGCTCGACGCCGAAGTACGTGGTGAACGCGAGCGTGAACACGTGCGAGTCGGGCGTGAGGTTGCCGCCGGAGTGGTTGCCGACGAGGAGCACCGGGCCGGTCTCCGGGATGTTGTGGAGACCGCGCACCTGCGCGCGGAAGTAGATGCTCGCGACCATCCACATGCCGGGGAGGGTCTCGCGGATGTAGTCGGAGTCACGCTCGTCGAGGTCCGCCGTCGGGACCCGCCGCTGCGCCCGCTCCGCGACGGCGCGGACCGCGGAGCCGGACAGGCCGGCGAGCGCCCGGACCGCAGCGCCGAGCTCGCGCCCGCCGGGCAGCTCCCGGGGGGTCGGCTCATCCGCGTGATCCGGTCCGGCGCCGTTGCGGCGGGTCGCCGGGCGGCGGCGGGCGCGGGTGCCCTGGCGGGTGCGCTCGGTCACGCCGCCCTCCGAGCGGGCGCGGTCTCGCGCGGCCCGGCGGTCATGCGGCCCTCCGAGCGGCCTCGCCGCCGAGCCGCCCGGGCAGGATCTCGGGCCATGACGAGGCCGGGCCCGGCGGCCGGCGGATGCGGTGGGGCTCCGCCTTCGGGAGGCGCTCGAGGAGGCGGCGCGTGCCGGGGTCCGCCAGCTGGCGGGCGACCGTCTCCTCGGCCGTCTCGATCACCTGCTGTCTCCGCTCCGTGTTCATCCAGTTGCGACCGATCACGCGCAGGTCCGCCGCGGCGGGCTGGATCAGGACCACGTCGGTCCCATACCGTTTTACCTTCTTCGCCTCGCGGCCGAGCCGGCGGCCGTTCGCCTGGCGGCTGGCCTCGCCGAAGCGGTCGAGCGGGTGAAGGCCGCCGACGCGCTCGCGCGACGAGAGCGGGTTGAGGCAGATGACGAGATCGAGCCCGCGGCCCGCGAGCAGGTCGAGGCTCGACGGTGAGCACACGCCGCCGTCCACGTAGCGCCGGCCGCCGATCTTGACCGGTCGGTAGAAGCCGGGGATCGCACACGACGCCGCCACGGCGTCCGCTATCTCGGCCGGAGGGCCGTCGAGGCGGCCGAACGGGATGCGGCGACCGGTCCGGTAGTCGCACGCGACGACCCAGAGGCTCTTGTGCTCGACCCACCTGCCCGGCACCGCGCGGCGAACGGTCTCCCGCAGCGCGTCGGTCGAGACGAGACCCGCCGGCACCCAGCCCGCGAGCACCTGGAGCGGGGTGTGCCGCAGCGGATTGCCGAGCGTGGTGAGCGCCATCCGAAGCGAGCCCGGCCCGATCGCCGGCAGCCCGCGGTGGATGCGGAAGACCGCGCCCGCGGAGCGGTCGGCGTCCGCGGCGGGGCGGCCGTCCGGCCCCAAGAGCCCCTCGAACACCTCGCCGCGCGAGTGGGCGACCATGAACCAGGGCGGCACGCCGGCGGCGATCAGCGTGCCGATCATCGACCCCGCGGAGGTGCCGACGATGTACTCGGCCGACTGGGCGTCCCACTCGGTCTCGCGAGCGATCGCGTTGAGGGCGCCGGTGAGCCACGCACCGCCAAGCACGCCCCCCGCGCCGAGCACCAGGCCCACCCTCATAGCGTGGCCTTGCCCACCCAGCCCGCAATGAAACGCCCAGACATCGTGCACATCAGCGTAGATGCGAAGCGCGCGGAGGGGGCGCGCGAGCGGCGCCGGCGCGCTGCGAAGGCCGGCCTGGGCTCACGATGTCCCCTCCTCGGGATCGTCGTACACGTCCTTCTCCCACGGCGGGGCCACGTGCTTGCCCAGCCGGCGGTATCCGCGCGTGTCGAGCGTCTCCAGCGGGATCAGGCGCAGGCCCTCCGAGGTGGTCGTCCGCTCGTGGAGGTCGCGCCCCGGGATCAGCGGCCGGTAGAGCGGCCGCCGGGGGAACGGCACGCGTCCGCGCGCGATGTATCCACGGCTCTTGCGCTCGAACGGGATGTGACCGGAATGGCTGCCCCGGGACACGCGTGCCCAGCCGGTCTCCCGCGCCCACTTGTCCCTGCACTCCGCGAACTTGCAGCTCTGGTATTGCCCGTGGGTGCTGGTCCGCGCCCAGGCGCCGCCGTCGGGGTCGATGCGAACCTGCACGCTCTCCCAGTCGTCCAGATGGAAGCCCGGGTAGTCCGACGTACCGCGGAGGATCTTGCGGGCCACCGGCAGCAGGACGCTGTGCTCCCAGATCTTGTCCGAGCCGGCCCAGGCGGTGTTCGAGTCCGCGTAGTAGAGCCAGTACTGGATGAACACGCGCCCGTGCTTGCGGACCAGGCGCGTGAAGACGGTGGCGGGCTCGCCCGAGCTCGTATGGTGGACGTCGGTGTCGCGCTGGTCCGGCGCGTCGGCGCAGCGGCGGGCGCGGCAGCGCTCGAAGTCCACCGGCAGCTGCGGCTCGCCCGGCTCGTAGACGAGGTTCGGCGCGTGCTCTCGGACGAGCGCCGCGTCGCGCTGGCCGTAGGCGCGCACGAGCGCGCGGTCGCCGTTGTCGCAGTCGCCGGCGGCCGCGCAGATGACGTGATGCGCGAGGAAGCCGCCGAGCGGCCAGGCGTCCGGCGACGGTGCGAAGGAGACGAGGGCGCCGAGGGCGAGCGCGATCGCGAGCAGCGCGCCGACCCACTCGACGGCTGCCTGGCCGGAGTCCGACGAAGGGTGGGGCGGCCGGCTGCGGCCGGAGGGTCCGCCCGGCCCTTGGCGGGAACCATCGCCCGTCCTTGGCCCCCTGCCGCAGGCCACTCCAAGCGCCGCCCCGGCGATCCAGGCGAGCATGACCGCCGGCTGCCCCATGCCGAGCGCGTCACGGGCGAGGAACCCGAGACCCGCTCCGCCGACCACGAGTCGTGCGAGCGCCGAGAGCGCGCGGGTGAAGGCCGCGCGGCCAAGTCGCGCGCGGGCCGAAGGAAGGCGGGCCACCGCCCGGCGGCCCCTGCCCGGTGGCGCCACGCTCCTCACCCCGGGAAGAAGCTGTACGGGTTCAGGCATGCGTTCGCGATCCCGGCGGCGTCGCGCGGCGACATCGTCAGGTTCGGGTCGATCCGGTTCCTGTGCTCCAGGTCGAATCGGAAGCTCTCGTAGCCGAAGCAGGCGACCCAGGCCTTTCTCGACAGGAGGTCCGCCACCCGGGCGAGGCGTGGGAAGCGGCGCACGAGCTCGCGCGGCAGGCCCGGAGCGCGCACGGCGCCGAGGCTCGGCGCGGCGCCGGGCGCAGCCGCGGGGCCGGGCGCCGGCGCGGCTTCGGGCACGGGCGCGGGCCCAGCGCCGGGCGGCGCCCCGGAACGGACCGGCGGCGGTTTCGCGCGGGCGAGCGGGCCCTTGCCGGCCGCTCCACACCCGTCCCGCACCGCGCACCCGATCCGCTCGGCCACGGCCACCCCCAGCTCCCGCCCCGCGTCCGGTCGCGGCAGCACCCGCGCCAGCGCCGCCAGCGCAAGCGCGACCAGCAGCACCAGTCCCACCCATTCGATCGTCGCCTGCCCCCGCTCCCAGCCCATACGAGCGACGCTACGGAGGCGCGTCGAACGCGTGTGCGACCAGTGCAACAAGTCGGCGACGGGACTGCACCGACTCCGCCGGCTGGTATCCCTAAGACCATGAGCGTCGCCGCGACCACCGCTCCGCCGGCCGGGATCGCCACCCTCGCGGAGCGCTTCGACCCGGACGTCATCGACGTCCCGGGCGGCCGGGCGCGCATCCGTCTCGCCACCCTCGGAAAGCCTGCCTGGGACGCCATGATCGACGGCCGGAAGCTGAGGCTCCGCCCGGCGAGCGACGACGCCGAGCCGGACGCGCTCCTCATCGCCGACCAGGGCACCTGGCGGCGCATCGCCACCGACCTCCGCGGCGGCATGGACGCCTTCTCCCGCGGCCGCCTTCGCGTGCGCAAGAACCTCCACCTCGGCGTCGGCTTCCTCGCGGCCACGAGCGGCATCACGGAGCCCGGCCGCCTGAGGTTCGAGACCGTGAGGACCCGCAGCGGCCGCCTCTCGATCCTCGAGGCGGGAACGGGACCGCCGGTCCTCTGCCTCCACGGCCTCGGCGGGACCAAGGCCTCCTTCCTCCCCACCGTCGCGGCGCTGGCGGACTCGTTCCGGGTCATCGCCGTCGACCTCCCCGGCTTCGGAGACTCCGGCAAGCCGATCGGCGCCCCCTACAACTCCGAGTGGTTCGCCCGCAGCGCGTTCGAGCTGCTCGACGCCCTCGAGCTCGACAGCGCCCATCTGGTCGGCAACAGCATGGGCGGGCGGGTCGCCATCGAGGCCGGCCTGATGGATCCGGCCAGGACGAACCGGCTCGTGCTGCTCAGTCCGGCGCTCGCCTGGCTCGCCGACCGCCGCTGGGCCTTGCTCGTACGCGCCCTGCGTCCCGAGCTCGGGCTCCTCCAGCCGGCCCCGAAGCCCGTCGTCGATCAGATCGTCCGCCGCCTTATCCCCACCGCGGACGGCGGCTGGGCCGCTGCCGGCGTCGACGAGTTCCTGCGCGCCTACCTCACCCCGCGCGGCCGAGCCGCCTTCTACGCGTCCGCGCGCAACATCTACCTCGACGAGCCCCACGGCGACAGCGGCTTCTGGACCCGGCTCGCCGCCCTCTCGCCCGACGCGATGTTCGTGTGGGGGCGGCGCGACGCGCTCGTCCCGATCGGCTTCATGAAGCACGTGGAGCGCACGCTGCCGAGGGCGCGCCACGTGGAGCTCGACTGCGGCCACGTTCCGCAGATCGAGCGCCCGCGCGAGACCCACGCGGCAATGCGCACTTTCTTCAACGAGCGCCGGTAAAGCGGTACAAACTCATCATGGCCCGCACCGACTTCCCGCCGGGACCGAGGCTCCCGCAACTCGTGCAGGCCGCCATCGTCACGGC
>DASXAA010000076.1:0-13514 GCA_036407035.1 Thermoleophilaceae bacterium
GTCGCGAAGCGGCCCCGCTTCGCCCGCACCTTCCGGACCGCCACCTTGCGGAAGCGCCCGCTGCGCTCCTGCTGGACCACCAGGTACACGTAGCGCTTGCGCGGATGCACCCGTCCCGACACCCGCACGCGCGCGCCCACCGCGCCGCGGGTGGCCGGTCGCCTCAGCGTCACGAGCGGCCGCACGTGCAGCAGCAGGCGCGGCGAGCTCGTGCGGCGCTGGCCCGCGGCGCCCGGGAACACGGCGCGCACGTACATGCGCAGCCGCGGCTTGAAGTCCGTGACGAACGCGCCGTCCGCGCCGGTCGTGGCCGTGCGCACGGTCTGCCAGCGCACGCCGGTGTGCACCTGCACCTCCACCGGCTGGGCCGCCAGCGGGCTGCCGTCCGCGGAGCCGAGCCGTCCGCTCACGGCCGTGTCCTGGCGGTAGTCCACGGTGGTCGCGCCGAGCACCGCCGCGAGGCGGCTCCCGAACCCGCTCACGGGCGCGCCGGAGCCGACCATCGCCCGCAGCTCGTCCAGCTGGTCGTAGAGCAGCTCGCCGGGGCACTCGGTGCTGCCCGTGTCCCGGTGTCCCAGCACGCGCTCGACCGTGACGCGCCGGCCCGACGGGAACCGGTTCGTCGGGCCGCCCGCGCTGACCAGCGTGACCCTGCCGGACGTCGGCACGCCCGACACCTCGAGCTTCCAGCGGATGAACGCGGCCATCGCCTGCAGCTCCTCCGGCGTGGCGCCCACCGCGCGGTGGTCGCCGATGCTCGCGATGCCCGTGCTCTGCGCGTTGTAGCCCTGCGCCTGCGCGCCCATCACCGGCTGGTCGAGCCCGCCGGCCCGGCCCTCGTACAGCACGCCGTACTTGTCGACGAGCGCGTTGTAGCCGATGTCGTTCCACCCGTTCGAGTTGCGGTGGAAGCGGCAGATCGCCAGGACGATCGCCGGCGCCTCCTCGGGCGAGTAGTCGTTGAGCGACACCGTGTGGTGCACGTACGCGGCCTGCACGGTCCCGTACTCGGGCGCCGTGCGCGGCGGGCACTTGTCCGCGCCCCACTCGTCGCGGGTCACGAACGACGGCATGGGGTCCTGGGCGCGCGCCGAACCCACGCCGACCACCCTGGCGGCCGAGACCACCGCGGTGTTGACCGCGCGGCGGAGGCTGGTGCGGACGCGGTCGGCCGCGGTCGCGGTGCCCTCCACGTTCACGAAGTGGAGGCGCAGCCCGGGAACGCGCCGAGACATCCGGTACTGGAGCTGGTCAGCGGCGCCGACCCAGACGGGATCGGAGGCGGCGACCGCCCGCTCGCCCGTCGCGGGATCGGGGTTGTGGTCGGCGTGCGCGCCGAGCGCCTGCCACCGGCTCCAACGGCCGCCGTCGCGGCGCACCCGCAGGCGGATCCTCGGCTCGGCCCGCCCGCGCCAGCGCATGCCGACCAGGTTGAAGCGCTTGGGCGCGCGCAGCGCGCTCGACACCACGCCGCCCGCCGCCACCGCCCGCGCGTCGTGGGAGCCGGGCGCCAGCTCGAAGTCCACGGGGTCGGGCCGCCAGCGCCCGGTGGACAGCGCCGGAGCGGCGAGCACGACGAGGACGCAGAGAACCAGGGCTGCTGAGGCAAGCAGCTTCACTACTGGGGCAACACGGTGTCACGGCGCGGGTTGCGCCTCTGGGATAAACCCTGCAAGAACGCAGTATGCAGGGATTCTTGCCGCGGCGCAGGCCGCGCAGGGCCTACGGAATCGGCTCCGGCCCGTCCGAGCGGTGCTCGTCGCGGAAGTCGCGGATCGCGTCGAAGACGGCGGGCGTGACCTTCGGACAGGACATCAGGTAGCCCGTTCCGTTGGGCTCGGGGTCCCGTCCCCAGGCGGTCACGGCGATCGGATCGGGCATGTTCGGCCGCGGCACGAGGACCATCTGGTAGCTGTCCTCGTCCACGAGGGCCTTGATGTCCGCGCGCTGCTCGGCCGGCACGCTCGGCTTGACCCAGACGATGATGCGGCCGTGCTCCATCGTGTGGACGAGGCGCTCGTCGGTGGGCGCCTCGTTGTAGATGCCGTCGTCGGCGGGCTCGAAGAAGTGACGGCCGCTGGTCGGCGGGTTCGAGGAGTACTTGACGCGCTGGTTCGGGTCGTTGATGTGCGAGCGCGACGTGGCGGGGAACGTCTTGATCGTGCAGCCGGCGGCGTTGACCGCCTTGCTCAGGTCGGCGACCTGCGGGTTCGGCACGGAGCCGCCGTCGGGCCACAGGGCCGTGTCGCCGCTGGACTTGTCGCCGCTCGCCGGGTCGTCGCCGCCGCCGACCACGAGCAGCGCCACCACCACGACCGCGATCAGCGCGAGGACGGCGCCCGCCCCGATGCCGACCAGCCGCTTGCGCTGGGCGGCCTCGTGGGCCTGCCGCTCCTTCTCCTCGCGCTCCCTGCGGAGCTTCTCCTTCTGGTCACGCCTGTGGGACACGGTCGCGAAGGGTAGTGATCAGTTGGCCGGCCGCCGGGCCGAGGACCGGCGCTTCCCCGCCGCCGCCCCGCGGTGCGTCCGTCCGGCCCCTCGCGCGGGCGCGAAACAGCCCTCCACGAACTGCACGATCTCGGCTGTGAGCCGCTCCGGCGTCAGGCGCAGCTCCAGGATCGAGCTCGCCTGCACGAGGCGCGCGTTCGGCATCTCGCGCACCAGCATGTCCGAGTCCGAGAACGGGTGGATCGGGTCGCGGTAGTGGCCGATCACCAGCGTCCGCTGGTCCATCCGGCGGCGCTCCTCGCGCGGCGGCGCGGTGCGCCCGAAGAACAAGCCCTGGAGCACGGAGGCGGACGGCTTCGGATCCTGGCTCGCCCAGTCGAGCAGCATGTCGCCGAGCTGCCATGTGCCGCGCGGCACGGCGCGGGCGCCGCGACCGATCACGCGCAGGACCGGTGCCCCGAACGTCAGCCCGAGGAGCAACGGGGTGAAGGCGAGCGCGCAGCCGAGCAGCGCGTTGTCCAGCACCGGCATCTCGATCAGCAGCCCGCGGACCCGCTCCGGCGCCCCGACGGCCGCCTCGAGCGCGGCGTTCGCCCCCAGCGAGGTGCCCCCGATCACCGCCCGCTCGATGTCCAGGTGTTCGAGCAGGCCGATCGCCTGGCGGCCGAAGATCGTCATCGAGTATTTCCACATCTCGGGCGGCCGCTCGGAGTCGCCGTGGCCGAGCAGGTCGAGGCAGAGGACGCGGTGCCCGCGGTCCGCCAGCTCCTCCGCCAGCGGCCGGTGCATGTGGCGCGAGAACAGCAGCCCCGGCATCAGCAGGACGACCGTCTCGCCCGCCCCGTAGTCGTCGTAGACGAGCGTGTGGCCGTCGAATTCGAAGTCGCTGGTGATCGGCATTGGCGGGCGAGTGTACGAGATAAACCAGAGTGTTTGCTTCAACCGAGTGGAGGCGACTAGCATCCGGGATCGGAGGGAAAACCCGACCTGGGAGGAGTGCCAGTGCGCGTCTCGATCACCGTGAACGGCGTGAGGCAGGAGTCAGAGATCGAGTCGAGGCTGCTCCTCGTCCACTACCTGCGGGACCACCTCGGGTTGACCGGCACTCATATCGGGTGCGACACGACCAACTGCGGCGCCTGCACCGTCCACCTCGACGGCGAGGCGGTCAAGAGCTGCACGGTGCTGGCCGCGCAGGCGGACGGCGCCGAGGTCACGACCGTCGAGGGCCTCGCGAAGGACGGCGAGCTGCATCCGGTGCAGCAGGCCTTCTGGGACAACCACGGGCTCCAGTGCGGCTACTGCACGCCCGGGATGATCATGGCCGCGGCGGACCTGCTCAAACGCAATCCGAATCCCTCCGAGGAGGAGGTGCGGCACGGGCTGGAGGGCAACCTCTGCCGCTGCACGGGCTACCACAACATCGTCAAGGCGGTGCTTGACGCCGCGGGGAAGGGGGTGCCGGCATGAGCACCGTCGAGACCGGGGGCTACGTCGGTCGCGCGATGAAGCGCAAGGAGGACCCCCGCATGATCACGGGGCGGGGGAACTACATCGACGACATGGCGCTGCCCGGGATGCTCTGGGCCGGGCTCGTCCGCTCCCCCGAGGCGCACGCGAAGGTGCTCTCGATCGACACGTCCGGCGCCAAGGAGATGCCGGGCGTCGTCGGCGTCTACACGGCCGAGGACCTGAAGGACGCCTGGGCGATCCCGATGCCGATGATCTGGGCGCCCGCCGATACCGAGATCAAGACGCCCGAGCACTGGCCGCTCGCCTCCGGCGAGGTCAAGCACGTGGGCGACCCGGTGGCGATCGTGCTCGGCACGGACCGGTACGGCGTGGTGGACGCCGCCGAGCGGGTGATCGTCGACTACGACCCGCTGCCCGTCGTCGTGGACCCGGAGGCCGCGCTCGAGGACGGCTCCCCGCTCGTCTGGGAGCAGTTCGGCACCAACAAGACGCACACGTGGTCCGTCGCCGGCGGCGACGTGGAGGCCGCGTTCGCCGAGGCCGACAGGGTCGTGAGCCAGCGCCTGGTGAACCACCGCACCGCCGGCGCCGCGATCGAGGCGCGCGGCTGCATCGCGGACCCGCGCGGCGAGGGCGTGACGCTCTACACGTCCACGCAGATCCCGCACATCGCCCGCTTCGTGCTCTCGCTCGTCTGCGGCATCCCCGAGGACAAGCTGCGCGTGGTGGCCCCGGACGTCGGCGGCGGGTTCGGCTCGAAGCTGAACGTATTCGCCGAGGAGCTGCTGGCGGTGGTGCTGTCGCGGCGCCTGAAGCGCCCGATCAAGTGGATCGAGACGCGCACGGAGAACATGCTCGTAACGCACCACGGGCGCGACCAGATCAACTACGTGGACATGGCCGTGAAGAACGACGGCACGGTCACGGGCTGCAAGCTGCGGGTGGTGGCCGACCTCGGCGCCTACTTCACGGCGCTGACGCCGTTCATCCCCGAGCTCGGCTTCCCGGTCGCGAACGGGTGCTACGCGATCCCGAACATCGAGCTCACGTTCGACTGCGCGTTCACGAACAAGTTCCCGACCGACGCGATCCGCGGCGCCGGGCGCCCGGAGATGACGTACTGGATCGAGCTGATGATGGACAAGGTCGGGCGCGAGCTCGACATCGATCCGCTCGAGGTGCGGCGCAGGAACTTCATCCCGGCGGAGGAGTTCCCGTACGAGACGGCGCTCGGGATCGTCTACGACTCCGGCAACTACCACGGCTCGCTCGACAAGCTGCTCCAGAACTTCGACCTGGACGCGTTCCGGCGCGAGCAGGAGGAGTTGCGGCAGAAGGGCAAGTACCGAGGCGTGGGCTTCTCGACCTACGTCGAGGTCTGCGGCCTCGCGCCGTCGCGCGTGGTCGGCCCGCAGGGCGTCGGGCTCCAGGGCGCCTTCTGGGAGTCGGCGATGGTGCGCGTGAGCGCTAGCGGCACGGCGACCGTCTACACCGGCACCTCGCCGCACGGCCAGGGCCACGACACCGGCTTCGCCCAGATCGCCGCCGACCGGCTCGGCATCGACCCGGCCAACGTGCAGGTGATCCACGGCGACACCGACCAGGGCCCGTGGGGCTGGGACACCTACGGCTCGCGGACCCTCGCGGTCGGCGGCGAGGCCGTCGCGCGCGCGGCGACGAAGGTGCAGGAGAAGGCCAAGCGCATCTGCGCGGCGCTGCTCGAGGCGGCGCCAGAGGACATCGAGCTGGCCGACGGGAAGTTCGCGGTGCGCGGGTCGCCCGACAAGTCGATGACGATGGTGGACATCGCCGGCGCGGCGCACATCCCGCCGCAGGAGCTGCCGACGGACATCGAGCCCGGCCTCGAGGAGACGTCGTTCTACGACCCGGAGAACTTCGTCTTCCCGTTCGGCGCGCACGCGTGCGTGGTCGACGTAGACGTGGACACCGGCAAGGTCGAGGTCGTCCGCTACGTCGCGGTCGACGACTGCGGCCCGGCGATCAACCCGATGCTGATCGAGGGCCAGGTGCACGGCGGCGTGACGCACGCGATCGGGCAGGCGCTGTACGAGCAGGTGGTCTACGACGACACCGGCCAGCTGGTGACGAGCTCCTTCGTGGACTACGCGCTGCCGACCGCGGCCGAGCTGCCGAGCTACGAGACCGACCGCACGGAGACGCCGTCGCCCGTGAACACGCTCGGCGTGAAGGGCGTAGGCGAGGCGGGCACCATCGCCGCGACGCCGGCGGTGACCGCGGCGGTGCTGGACGCGCTGCGCCCGCTGGGGGTCGAGTGGCTCGACATGCCGCACACGCCGATGCGCGTGTGGCAGGCGATCCAGGCGGCGAAGGGCGACGGCGCCGGGCCGCGGGCGAGCGACCAGGGCGTGGAGGTGTCCGAGCACGGCGGAGGGGCGGCCGGCTCAGGCCCGACCGGCCCGGAGGAAGGAGGTGCGTCGTGATCCCGTCCCAGTTCGACTACGAGGCGCCCGAGAGCCTGGAGCAGGCGATCCGCATGCTCCACGAGAACGGCGAGGACGCCAAGATCCTCGCCGGCGGGCACTCGCTCCTGCCGCTCATGAAGCTGCGGCTGGCGGCGCCCACGTTGCTGATCGACCTGCGCAAGGTCCCCGGCCTGCACGGGATCCAGCGCGAGAACGGGTCGTACCGGATCGGCGCGATGACGCGCCACGCCGACCTCCAGTCGACGCCGGAGCTGGGCGTGGCGTCGAAGGCGGCATCGCTGATCGCGGACCAGCAGGTGCGCAACCGCGGCACGATCGGCGGCTCGCTGGCGCACGGCGACCCGGCCTCCGACCTGCCTGCGGTGCTGCTCGCCTCGGAGGGCGAGGTCACGGCACAGGGCCCGAACGGCCAGCGGACGATCGCCGCCGCGGACCTGTTCCAGGATCTCCTCACCACCTCGCTCGCGCAGGACGAGGTGCTGACGGAGGTTCACCTGCCGGTGCTCGAGGGCTACGGGTTCGGCTACGAGAAGTTCACCCGGCGGGCCGAGGACTGGGCGATGGTCGGCGTGTGTGCGCTCGTCAAGAAGGGCGCCGACGGCTCGTGCGAGGACGTGCGCATCGGGCTGACGCACATGGGCTCCACGGCGCTGCGGGCCACCGCCGCGGAGAACGCCCTGCGCGGCGGCCCGCTCGACGCGGACTCGATCGCCGTGGCGGCCGAGCAGGCGGCGGAGGGCACCCAGCCGCCGACCGACCTGAACGCCACCGCCGACTACAAGCGCCACCTGGCGCGCGTGCTGACGGGGCGCGCGCTGGAGGAAGCCTCCGCCGGCACGTGAGCCTCGACAGCCCGGGAGCCGTAACAGAGGCCCTGGCCGGCCAGCACTACCTCGCCGACCGGGGCCTCTCCATGGCGGTTTATCTGGCCGCCACCCTGGAGCAGCCGCTGCTGCTCGAGGGCGAGGCGGGCGTCGGCAAGACCGAGGTGGCGAAGGCGCTGGCGGGCGCCACCGGTTCGCACCTGATCCGGCTCCAGTGCCACGAGGGGATCGATGTTCACCACGCGCTGTACGACTGGGACTACCCGCGCCAGCTGCTCCACCTGCGCGCGGGCGAGGAGACGCCCCTGTACTCCGAGCGGTTCCTGCTCCGCAGGCCGCTGCTGGAGGCGCTGCTGCACGACGGGCCCGTGGTCCTGCTGATCGACGAGATCGATCGCGCCGACGACGAGTTCGAGGCGTTTCTGCTCGAGTTCCTGTCGGACTTCCAGGTGTCGATCCCGGAGCTCGGCACGATCGCCGCGGAGCGGCGGCCGCTCGTGGTCGTCACGTCGAACCGGACGCGCGAGCTGCACGACGCGCTCAAGCGCCGCTGCCTCTACCACTGGATCGACTACCCGGCGCCCGATCGCGAGGCCGAGATCGTTCGCGCCCGGCTGCCGGGCGTGCCGGACGAGATCGCGGCGCGCGTGTGCGGCGCGGTCGCGCGGCTGCGCTCGGAGGACCTCTACAAGCTGCCGGGCGTGGGCGAGACGATCGCCTGGGCGCAGGCGCTCCTGGCGCTCGACGACGGCGACCTCGAGGAGACGCTCGGCGTGGCCCTGAAGGTACGCGAGGACATCGACCGCGTGCGCGAGAAGGAGGTGCTGCGCGGTGCGTGAGCGCCTCGGCGTGCGCGTGACGGGGAAGCTCGCGCTGCTTGCCGCCTCGATGCGGGCCGCGGGCGCGCGCGTCGGTATCGACGAGCTGCTCGGGGCGCACCGCGCGCTGGCCGCCGTCGACGCCTCCGACCGCGACGCCGCCTACTTCGCCCTGCGGTCGGTGCTCTGCTCGCGCCGCGACGACCTCCTCGCGTTCGACGCCGCCTTCGCCCAGTGGTTCGCGCCGCCGCGGCAGGACATGCCGGAGCAGCCGGAGGCCCTCGACGAGGTCGCGTCGCTCGTGCTGCCGCGGGTCACCCTCCCGCAGGTCGAGGTGCCGGTGCCCGTGGACGTGCCGGCCGACGTGGTGCCCGCGGCATGGTCCGACGTCGAGCTGCTGCACGACAAGGACTTCGCCGACTACAGCGATGCCGAGCGGGTGCTGGCGCGGCGCATCATGCGCCGCCTGGCCGCCACGGGACCGCGGCGCCCGAGCCGCCGGACGCGCCCGGCGCACCGGCGCGGAGCGGCGCCGCACGCCGCCCGGCCGGACCTGCGGCGCACGATCCGCGCCTCGCTCCGGTACGACGGCGAGCCGCTCGAGCGCCACTGGCGCGAACCGGGCGAGCGGCCGCGGCCGCTCGTCCTGGTGTGCGACGTGTCCGGCTCGATGGAGCCGTACGCGCGCATGCTGCTCCAGTACATGCAGGCGTGCGTGGCGGCGCGGCGGCGGGTCGAGGCGTTCGTGTTCGGCACGCGCCTGACGCGGGTGACGCCCGAGCTCTCGGGCCGCGACCCGGACCGCGCGCTCGAGCGGGCCGCCGAGGCGGCCACCGACTGGTCGGGCGGCACGCGCATCGGCGAGTCGCTCGCCACGCTAAACCGCGAGCACGGGCGACGCCTCGGGCGCGGCTCGATCGTGGTGCTACTGTCGGACGGGTGGGACAGGGGCGACCCGGACCAGCTTTCGGCCGAGATCGCCCGACTGAAGCGGTGCGCCTACCGGATGGTGTGGCTGAACCCGCTGAAGGCCCACCCGGAGTACGAGCCACTCACTCGCGGGATGCAGGCGGCGTTGCCACACGTGGACCATTTCCTGGCGGGGAACTCGCTCGCGTCGCTTGAGGAATTGGCGGTTCTGATGGAGGCTGGATTCGAATGAAAGACGTCATCGAGGACGTGCGGGAATGGACCGACCGGGGCGATCGCGTGGCGATCGCGACGGTCGTCGGTGTGAAGCGCTCGGCGCCGCGGCCGCCGGGGGCGAAGATGGCGATCAACGAGCACGGCGAGGTGTCCGGCGCCGTGTCGGGCGGCTGCGTGGAGGGCGCCGTGGTGGAGATCGCGTCCGAGGTGCTCGGCGGCTCGGGACCGCGGCTGCTCCACTTCGGCATCGCCGACTCGGAGGCCTGGGACGTCGGGCTCCCGTGCGGCGGCGAGATCGACGTGTACGTCGAGGAATACTCGGCGTGAGCGCGCAGTCCGAGTTCGCGCGCGTCGCCGAGGAGGACGGGCGCGCGGCGCTCGTGACCGTCATCGAGGGCGACGGGCTCGGCGCGAAGGTGTTCGTGCGGCCCGACGGGACGCCGGTCGGCTCGCTCGGCGACGCGTCGCTCGACGCGGCCGCGCTCGACGCGGCCGACGAGCTGATGTGGTCCGAGCGCTCGGAGCTGCGCAAGGTCGGCGAGGTGTCGCTCTTCGTCGACGTGACCGCGCCGGCGCCGCGGCTCGTGGTGTTCGGGGCGGTGGACTACTCGGCGGCCCTGTGCCGCCTCGCGAGGGCCGCCGGATGGCGGCCCTTCGTTTGCGACCCGCGCTCGCAGTTCGCCACCGCGGACCGCTTCCCGGAGGCCGAGGAGGTGATCGCGGCCTGGCCCGCCGAGGCGTTCGAGCGGATCGGCGGCATCGACCGCGCCACGTACATCGCGGTGCTCACCCACGACCCGAAGCTGGACGACGCCTCGTTGTCGATCGCGCTCGAGTCCGACGCGCCGTACGTCGGCGCGATGGGCAGCCGCCGCGCCCAGGCGCAGCGGCGGGAGCGCCTGCTCGCCCTGGGGATGGACGAGGAGCTGCTGGACCGGATCGCGGCGCCGATCGGGCTCGACCTCGGGGCGGTCACCTCGGAGGAGACGGCCCTGTCGATCATGGCCGAGGTGGTGGCCGTGCGGAACGGCCGCAGCGGCGGCCGGCTGTCGGAGGCCGCAGGCCGCATCCACGAGGTGGGAGCTTGATCGCCGGGGTCGTCCTCGCCGCGGGCGCCGGCGTGCGCTTCGGGGGCGGCAAGCAGCTCGCCGAGTTGGACGGACGGCCGCTGCTGGAGCACGCGCTGCGGACGATGGTGGCGTCGCCGGTGGGGCGCGTGGTGCTGGTGCTGGGCGCCGGCGCCGAGGACATCCTGGCCGGCGTGGACCTCCACGGCGCGGAGCCCGTGGTGTGCGAGCGCTGGGAGGAGGGCCAGTCGGCGTCGCTCGCGTGCGGGCTGGCGGAGGTCACCGACTGCGAGGCGGTCGTGGTCACGCTCGGCGACCAGCCGCGACTGTCGGCCGACGCGATCCGCCGCGTGATCGCGAATCGCGGCGGCGGTGCGGAGGCGGTACGGGCGACCTACAACGGCGAGCCGGGCCATCCGGTGCTGCTGGAGCGAGAGCTGTTCGAGCGGCTCCGCGACGTCACCGGCGACCACGGCGCCCGCAACCTGCTGATCAGCGTGAGCACACGCGAGGTGCCGTGCGACGACCTGGGCGGCGGCGAGGACGTCGACACGACGGCGCAGCTGGACGCGCTGAGAGCGGGCGGACCGGTCACCTAGGGCGCGCGAGCGGCCGCGCGGCGCGGACCCGGCGGCACCCACTTTGCGTCGTCGGCCGTTACAAAGTCGTCGCGGACTCGTCACACAGGAGCGTTGTTCCGTAACACGGCACGGGCCACCATCCGAGTGTGGCGCGTCTGGGTCAACCAGGGGTTTACCGAAACGGGCCACACTCGCTCGATGCCCGTCTCGCTGACCTCGCCGGCCGCCAGCACGGAGCCGTGTCACTGGGGCAGCTCCTCTTCCTCGGGTTGTCCAAACAGGCGGTGTACAAGCGTGTGCGGGCAGGTCGGCTCCATCGTGTCCACGTGGGTGTGTACGCCGTCGGCCACGGCAGACTGTCGCGCGACGGCCGTGAGCTCGCGGCGGTGCTCGCCCGCGGTCCCGAAGCGATGCTGAGCCATCGATCCGCGGCGGAGCCCTGGGAGATCATGCGATCGGCATTCGGCCTGATCGAGGTCACTGCCACGAGGTCGCGCCGCCGGAAGACGGGCATCCTCGTCCACACGTCGCCAGTGCTCCCTCCGGAGGACCGGACCGTCATAGACGGCATCCCGGTCACTTCCCTCGGGCGCACGATCGTCGACCTTGCCGAGGTGTCGAGCGATCGCCGTCTGGGAGCCGCGATCCACCAGGCCGAGGTACGCGGGCTCTTCGACCTCAGCGAGGTGGAAGCGGCGCTCGGCCGCGTGCCGGGCCGACGCGGACGCCATCGCCTGTACCGGGTCCTGGCGATGTACCGGCCGGCCGAGCACGAGTTCGAAAGTGGCAACGAGCGCCGCCTCGCGGAGATCTGCCGCGCCTACGGCCTGCCCGAGACGAGGCCGGCCTTGATCGGCCCGTACCGAGTCGACTGCTACTGGGCGGATGCCGGCATCGTCATCGAGGTCGACGGCACGGCGGTCCACAACACCCGCAAGGCCTTCCACGAGGACCGTGCGCGCGACCGCGCACTGGCGGTCCAAGGCATTCAGGTCTGGAGGGTGACCGAGCCAGATCTGGGACGTCCGGCTACGCTCGCCGCGGAATTGCACGCCGTCCGCAGGACGCGCGCCGGGTCGCGAGCGGCGTGACGCGGCAGGTGGGCCCGCCCGATCCCCGAGGAAGGGGCTGGCACTTCCGCCGTCCTCGAATAAACTGGTTGCATGAGCAACGATACGGCCGAACTGCTCCTCGACCGCGAGGAGCTCGCCGCGTGGCGCGGGATGCTGCGTGTGCACGCCGGCCTCGTGAGGGCCCTCGACGCCGAGCTCGCCGCGATGCACGGCCTTCCGCTGACCTCTTACGAGGTCCTCCTCTTCCTGGCCGACGCCCCCGGCGGCCGCCTCCGGATGGCCGAGCTCGCCGACGCCGTGCTGCTCAGCCGCAGCGGGCTGACGCGCCTGGTCGACCGCATGGAGCGCGAGGGACTGATCCGCCGCGAGCAGTGCCCGAACGACGCCCGCGGCTGGTACGCCGCGATCACGCACACCGGCCTCCAGACCTTCAGGGCCGCCCGCGACACCCACCTCGCCGGTGTCCGCGAGCGTTTCCTCACCCACTTCTCGCGCGAGGAGCTGCACGCCCTGGCCGAGCTGTGGGGGCGCGTGGACCCGGGCGCGGTGGCGGAGCGGTAGCGCCCGCCCGGGAAGCGATCCGCGAAGGGTGGTCGATCTTGGCCCCCTGGGGACCACAATCGACCAGACGCGGAGAAGAACCCCGCCGAGCACCCCTGGTTGCCCGAGAAACCAACCGGCCCGCGGCGGCCCCGGGCCGGGGCCTCTGGCGGGTGCCGCTAGAGAAGGTCCGCTAAGCGGCCGCCCTGCCCGGCGCCAGCGGCTCCGCCTGCGGCGCGTCCTCGAGCACGATCACGTCGTCCAGGCGCGGCGTGAACCAGTGGCCGCTCGGGCACGACGTCTTGACGTGCTCGACCGGGCCGCTCGTGGACCCGAGGCTGAAGCGGTCGATGATGCGGGCGGGGAGGTTGCATTCGGGACAGCGGACGTAGGCCATGTGGGACTCCTTGAAAGCGGTGGTTCAAGGAAGACGTTCACAAGGGCGACTTTGTTCCCGGCTTTTTTCAACAGCCGGCGATCGGCGGTGCCAGCGGTCGGCGCCGGAGGTCGAGCGGCCGCAGGAAGATGCATCGTCCGGCGGCGGCCGGGATCGTCCAGAAGCGGGTGCGGCCGCGGAGGCCGGTCGTGGCGGGGCGGGTCGGCACGAGGGCCGCCCGCCGGCCCGCGAATCGGATCGCGATGTCGGCGACCCGCTCTCCCGCCGGACCGAAGGCGAAGCGGCCGAGCGGACCGGCGTCGAGCGTGCCGGCCAGCGCCGCGCCGCCTGCGTCCGGCGAGCGCAGGCAACGCGTCCGGACAGGGTGCGCGCCGTTGCCCCACAGCGGTCGCGCTCGCATGCCGAGGCAGATCCTGCCGCGCCCCGGCCGACGGGCGAACAGCAACCATCGCGCGGTGGACGTGACACCGCGCGCGATCTCGACCGGTGCCGTCGGCGGGGTTCGCCACACCCGGTAGTCGTCCCGGTCGACCTCGTTCCAGCGCCGCGGCGGGCTCAGCCCGCGATGGCGCACGGCCGCGCGGTAGGGCGCCGTGCGCCGCACGAGCGCGGCGGCCTCGGCCACGGTCCGGCCGGCGAGGGCGTTGTGCGCCAGGCTGGGCTCGCCGCCGTCCACGCCGCC
>DASXAA010000077.1:0-20169 GCA_036407035.1 Thermoleophilaceae bacterium
ACCGCCTGTTCGGAGGCCCCGGCCACAACCGGATCGTCCCCGGCTGCAACGTCAACGATCCGTGGTGCGGCTAGGGACGAGCGGCGCAGCCCGGCCGGTCCAGGTCAGGACCCGCCCTCCACCCTCGCGCGCAGCCCGTCGAGGTCGTACGAGAGCTCGCCGGCCTCGAGCTGCGCCCGCTTGACCCGCTCCCGCTCGGCGCGCTCGCGCGAGGCCTCGAGCACCTCATCCACGCGCGCGCGAGAGACCACGGCGGCGCCGTCGGTGTCCAGCACCACGGCGTCGCCGGGGGCGATCGTGGCCCCGCCGACCTCCACCGGCACGTCGATCTCCCCCGCCTCGTCCTTGCGGGCGCCGCGCACGCGCACCCAGCGGGCCCAGACGGGCAGCCCGAGGTCGCGCAGCTCGTCGACGTCGCGCACGGACGCGTCCACCAGCAGCGCCGCCACGCCGCGGGCGCGCGCCTGCGTCGCGAGCAGCTCGCCGATCAGCGCGACGGGCGCGGGCTCCGGCATCGTCAGCACGAGCACGTCGCCCGGCTCGACCCGGTCCATCACCGCGTGGACCATGAGGTTGTCGTCCTGGCCGCAGCGCACCGTCCGCGCGGGGCCGGCGGCGCGCGAGCCGGGGATCACCTGCACGAGGTCGGCGTCGATCAGCCCCTGGCGGCCGGCCGCCTCGTAGACCGTGGCCGACCCGAGCGCCGCGAGCTCGTCGTAGGGCGCGGTCACAGCTCCGTCAGCACCTGCGGCAGCACGCGCTGGAACGCCTCCGCGTATCGGATCTCCTTGTTGCCCGACACCCGCCGCGCGTGGTTGCCGCGCTGCTCGCCGCGCTGCCCGTAGTAGCTCTGGAGGTACTGCTGCGCCTTCATCTCGGCCATCGCGGCGAGCTTCTTCTCCCACACCGGCGTGATGTCCACGAAGTCGGTCGGCGTGAAGTTGCACAGCTCGGGCTGGTGCGGCTCGAACAGGAACAGCTCCGGCGGCGAGATCGTCGGGAACGCGCTCGCCACGCCCGCCCCCGCCGCCAGCGCGCGCGCCTTCTCGACCGCCGCGTTCGCCGCCGGGTGGTCGGGGTTGAACGGGTCGCGGTCCGTGTGGGTGACGATCACGTCCGGGGCGAACTCCCTGATCACGTCCACCAGCCGCGCCAGGCCCTCGCCCTGGACCTCCAGCGGGTAGTCGCCGAGGTCGAGGCACTGGAAGGACGCGCCGAGCGCGGCGGCGGCGCGCTCGGCCTCTCCGTGGCGGATGCGCTTGACGTTCTCGATCGTCTGGTCCGGCTCCTTCCAGAGCTCGCCGGACTCGCCGCGCTCGCCGTAGGAGAGCGCGAGCACCTCGGCCAGCCCGCCCGACTCGACGGTCACCGCGAGCGCGCCGCCGGAGCGCCAGACGAAGTCGGCCGAGTGCGCGCCGATCGAGAGCAGGCGCCGGCTCATCTCGCCACCCGCTCGCGCTCGAGGGAGCGCAGCCAGTCGCGCGCGGCGGCCGCGATTCGCGGCTCCACGCCCAGCTCCTCCAGCATCTCCACGGCCGCGGCCATCTCGTCGACGCGGCGGGCGGCGTGGCGGCGGCTGCCGTCGATCAGCCGCTCGAGCAGCGCCTCGTCGGCCGTAGCCAGCGTCCGCTCGACGTCCTCGTACGCCCAGTCTGAGCAGCCGAGCGCGTCCGCGGCCGCGAGCGACTCGCCCACGGCGGCCGCGAGGCCCTTCGCGAACACGCTCCGCACGAGCTTGCGCGCCGCCGCCTCGCCCGGCTCGTCGCCCAGCACCTCAACCGGCATTCCGTAGCGGCCGAGCAGCTCCGCGAAGCGCTCGGCGCCCGGTCCCGACGCGAGGGCGGGCGTGTGGACGCCGCGCCCGGGCACCGGCGCCATCAGGGCCACGTCGGCGAAGCTGGCCCCGCGCTCGCCCACGACCTCTGCCACCGCGCGCTTCACGCCCGGCGCGGCGGTGTTGAGGTCGGCGAAGAGGTGGCGCTCGCCGAGCGCATCCGCCACCCCGCGGGCGACCTCGACGGCGACCCCGCTCGCGTTCAAGCTCAGCACCGCGTCGGCGCCGGCCACCGCCTCGCGGTCGCCCGGCGCCGCCTCCACGCCGGCGAGCTCGTCGTGCCGGGCCGGGTCCCAGCCGACCACGCGGGCGCCGCCGGCGACGAGGTCGCCGGCGATGGCCGCGCCGGCCTCTCCCAGCCCGAGCACGGCGATCACGGTCATCCGGCGTCCTCCTCCAGCACGCCCTGCGCGACCGCGAACGCGGAGTTGGCCGCCGGCACTCCGCAGTAGATCGCGCTCTGGAGCAGGACCTCCTTGATCTCCTCGTCGGTGAGCCCGTTGCGGCGCGCCGCGCGCACGTGCATGCCGAGCTCGTCGAAGCGGCCGACCGCGATCAGCGCGGTCATCGTGATCGCGCTGCGCATGCGGCGGTCGAGCCCCGGTCGCGTCCAGATCTCGCCCCAGGCGTAGCGCGTGATCAGGTCCTGGAAGTCGGCGGTGAAGTCGGACGTGCGCTCGATCGCCCGGTCCACGTGCTCGTTGCCGAGCACCTCGCGGCGCACCTTCATCCCGCGCTCGTGGGCCTCGGTCACGTGGAGACCTGCGCGGTCAGGTGCTGGAGCACGGCGTGGGTGAACGCATCGGGCTGCTCGGCGTTCGCGAGGTGGCGGGCCTCCTCGAGCACCACCGCCGTGGCGCCGGGGATCGCCGCTGCCAGCGCGCGCGTCGTCTCCGGCGGGGCGACGGGATCGCCGTCGCCGCCGATCACGAGCGTCGGCGCCGTGATCGCGCCGACCTCCTCGCGCATGTCGTGCGAGCCGATCGCCTCGCAGCAGGCCGCGTACCCCTCGGGCGGCGTGGCGAGCATCATCGCGCGGAACCGCTCGAGCACGTACGGGCGGCTCTCGCCGAGCGCGGGCGTGAACCAGCGCTCGAGCCCGGCGTCCACCACCGGCCCGAGGCCCTCGGCGCGCACGAGGGCGGCGCGCTCGGCCCACTGCGACGCCGGCGGCAACTGCGGCGCGGTGCAGCAGAGCACGAGCCGCTCGAAGCGGCCGGGCTCGTGCACGCCCAGCCACATCCCGGTCATGCCGCCGATCGACAGCCCGCAGAACGACGCGCGCTCGATCCCCAGGCGGTCCATCAGCGCGATCAGGTCGCCGGCGAGGTCGGCGATCGCGTACGGGCCGGGCGGCACGGGCGAGCGCCCGTGGCCGCGCTGGTCGTAGCGCAGCACGCGGAAGCGCTCCGCGAGCGGCTCGGCCTGCTCGTCCCACATCCCGAGGTTCGTGCCGAGCGACCCGGCGAGCACCAGCACGGGCGCGTCCTCGGGACCAGCGATCTCGTGGTGCAGGTCAACCGTCACTAGACGTCGAAGAATGCCGTCTCGCCGTCGCCCTGCAGGCGGATGTCGAACCGCAGGCCGCCGTTCTCCTCGCGGGCCACGAGCGCCGCCCGCGCCTCCTCGTCCGGGACCGACGAGAGGATCGGGTCGGCGCCGTTCGCCTCCGACTCATCCGGGAAGTACACGCGCGTGACGACGCGCTTGAGGAGGCCACGCGCGAACACCGACACGTCGATGTGCGGCGCCTGCATGCCTCCGCCCGGCGCCGGGACCGGGCCCGGCTTGACCGTCACGAACTCGTACCGGCCCTCGTCGTCGGTGCCGACGCGCCCGAACCCCTTGAAGCCGTCCTCGAGCGGTAGCTCCTCGCGCGTGTCCTCGGGGTGCGCATAGCGGCCGGCGCGATTGGCCTGCCAGATCTCGAGGTAGGCGTCGTCCACCGGCTCGCCGTCGCCGTCTGTGACGATGCCGAACAGCCGCACCGCGTCCGGGTCGCCGGGGGGCACGAGCTCGGCTCCGCCGACCTGCGGCAGCCCGATGGCGAAGAAGGGTCCGACGGTCTGCGACGGAGTGGGCGTCTCCGTCACTTCAGTCCACCATCGGTGTGGACTCGCGGCCGCGCAGGACGATGTCGAACCGGTAGGCGAGCGCCCACTCCTCCACCGTCTCCGAGAGGTCGAAGGACGAGATCATCTTGTCGCGGTCGCGCTCGCCCCGCACCGAGAGGAAGATCGGGTCCTGGAAGAAGAGCGGATCGCCCGGGAAGTACATCTGCGTGACGAGCCGGGTGGCGAACGCCGGGCCGAAGAGGGACACGTGGATGTGCGCGGCGCGCCAGGCGTTCGGATGGTTGCGCCACGGGTAGGCGCCGGGCTTGATCGTGATGAACCGGTACCGGCCCTCGTCGTCCGTGAGGCATCGCCCCGCCCCGCCGAAGTTCGGGTCGAGCGGCGCCGGGTGCTGGTCCACCAGATGGCGGTAGCGGCCCGCCGCGTTCGCCTGCCAGATCTCGATCAGCGTGTTCCGGACCGGCCGGCCGTCGCCGTCGATCACGCGCCCGTGCAGGATGATCCGCTCGCCGATCGGCTCGCCCTCGTGCTGGCGGGTGAGATCGTGGTCGAGCTCGCCGACCGCCTCGTGGCCGTACACCGGGCCGGTGACCTCGGAGAGGGTGTGCGGCAGCGGCACCAGCGGCCGCTTGGGCGCGCGAGTGCGGGTGGCGACGTAGTCGGGCGAGAGCAGCGGCGGGTCCACCTTGGCGTCATCGCGCCGGTATCCGATCACGACCCCGCCCCCCGTCATCTGATGCGCCACTCTCCGCTCCTTTTCCGATGTCCTCGCACGCCCGGCGCCGTCAGGCGGCCGCCTCCAGCGTCGCCCTCAGCTCACGCAGCACCCGCAGCTCGTCCTCCAACGGCGGCTCGGTCTCGCGGAGGTCGTCCGCCACGCGCAGCGGCCAGCCGGTCGACTCCCGCACCTGGTCCAGCTCCACGCCCGGGTGGATCCGCGCGAGCGTGAGCTCGCGGCTCTCCGGGTCGGGCCGGAGCAGGCCGAGGTCGGTGATGACGACGGTCGGCCCGCCGCCGCTCATGCCGAGCCGCTCGCGGTCGCCCGGCCCCGTGCCATAACCCACCGACGAGCGGAAGTGCAGGCGCTCGACGAACGTGCGCTGCGACTGGCGGATGATCACGATCACCTGCTTCGCCATCGCCGCGATCTCGGGCGCGCCGCCGCCCCCCGGGAGGCGCACCTTCGGGTGGTCGTAGTCGCCGATGACCGTGCTGTTCAGGTTGCCGAAGCGGTCGATCTGGGCGGCGCCGAGGAAGCCGACGTCGATGCGCCCTCCCTGGAGCCAGTAGTTGAAGATCTCCGGCACTGGGACCACCGCGTCGGCGGTCTCGGCAAGCTCACCGTCGCCGATCGAGAGCGGCAGCGTGGCCGGCTTCGACCCGATCGTGCCGGACTCGTACACGAGCACGGTGCGGGGCGCGTGCGTGAGGCGCGCGAGGTTGGCCGCGGTGCTCGGCAGGCCGATCCCGACGAAGCACACCGTGCGGTCGGTCAGCTCGCGCGCGGCGGCGACGGTCATGACCTCGTCGGAGCTGAACCCGTTCTCGCTCATCTCGTCCCCGCGCGCGCCATCACGTGCTCGTCCATCCACTCCGTGAACGTGTCGCGCTCGCGGCTGATCGCGTCCCAGCGCTGGTAGAAGCCGTTGTCGCGGTCGTAGTAGCCGTGCGCGTACGAGGGGTGCGCGCCGCGCGGGGCCTCGGCGACTGCCGTGACCGCCCAGGCCGGCAGCACGATCGCGCCCGGCTGCGGCTCGAGCTCTGCCACGACCTCCTCGACCGTCACGAGCGAGCGGTCGGACGCCAGCACGATCTCCTTCTGCACGCCGATGATGCCCCAGATCTGCACGTTCCCCTCGCGGTCGGCGCGCTGCGCGTGCACGATCCCGACGTCGGGGTTGAGCGCCGAGACCGCGGTCAGCATCTCGCCGGTGAACGGGCAGCTGATCGGCGCGAGCGTGCCGGTCCGCTCCATCAGCTCCGTGCCGACGTAGCCGCGCAGCACCGCGAACGGGATGTTCGACGCGCCGGCGGCGTAGCGGTTCGCCATCCCCGCGTGGCTGTGCTCCTCGAGCTCGAGCGGCGCCGGCCAGCCGTTCTCGACCGCGTCGCGGAACCGGTGGAGCGATCCCACGCCCGGGTTGCCGCCCCACGAGAAGATCATCCTGCGGGCGCAGCCGGCGCCGATCATCTGGTCGTAGATCAGGTCCGGCGTCATCCGTATCAGCGTCAGGTCGCGGAGGCGCTGGCGCACGATCTCGTGGCCCGCCGCGAACGGGATCAGGTGTGTGAAGCCCTCGAGCGCGACGCTGTCGCCGTCGTGCACGAGCTCCGAGACCGCCTCCTCGAGCCGTACGAGGTCAGCCATCCTCGCTCCCCTGCACCATCCCGAGCACGTCCCGCAGGTAGAGCAGGTGGTCCTTCATCGCGCGCTCGGCCCGCGGCGCGTCGCCCTTCTCCACGGCGGCGAGCAGAGCCTCGTGCTGCTCGACCAGGGCGGAGTGGACGATCGCCGGCCGGAGCACCTCGATCAGGGACGGCTGCAGCACCTCGAAGACCCAGTCGGTCAGGGCCGTGACCATGCGGTTGCCGCTCGCCGCGGCGATCGTGCGGTGGATGTCCGCGTCCGCCTCGGCCACGGCGTCGGTGTCCTCGGCGGTCGCGCCCGCCACGGTCTCGACGGCGGCGCGCAGGCGGGCGACCGTCTCCTCGTCGGCCTGATACGCCGCGCGTCCGGCCAGCGGTACCTCGAGCAGCAGCCGCGCGTCGAGCAGCTCCGCGATCGACACCGCGCCCGTCTCGAGCATCATCGCGACGGCGTCGCTCAGGCTGCGGCTCATCCCCTGGTCGGCCGTGTGGGCGACGAATATGCCGCCGCCCGGCCCCTTGCTGGCGCGGATCAGGTTGCCGCTCGCCAGCAGCTTGAGAGCCTCGCGCAGCGTCGGCCGGCTGACGCCGAAGTCGGCGGCAAGGTCCTCCTCGCGGCCGAGGAAGTCGCCCGGGCCGAGCGCCTCGCGCTGGATGTGGTGCTGGATCTGCACCGCCACCTGCTCGCTCGCGCCGCGGATCACCGGCTGCTCGCTGCGGCGGATGCGCTGGGCGGAGCTCATGACTCGGCGAACCTCCGCGGCCGCTCGTCGATCACGCGGCGCGCCTTGGTCTCGGTGCGCGGCAGCACGCCTGGGGCGACGGGCACGACGCGCACGCGCAGTCCCAGCTGCTGGCGCATGATCTCCTGGAGGCGGCGCGGCCCGGCGTCGCCGCTCAGCTCCACCTCGAGCTTGATCTCGTCCATGCCGCTCGGCTCGGAGTAGAACGTGATCCGGAACTCCCCCGACCCGCTCAGCTTGCGCACGACCTCCTCGATGGCCGACGGGTACACGTTCATGCCGCGGATCACGACCATGTCGTCGGTGCGCCCCACGATGCCGCCGGGCAGCCAGCGGTCCTCGTGGCCGGCCGGGCAGCGCTCCTCGGTGTTCACGACCACGTCGCCGGTGCGGTAGCGCAACACCGGGAACCCCGCCCGCCCGAGCGGCGTAAGCACGAGCTCACCGCGCTGACCGGGCGCGACCGGCTGCAGCTCCGAGTCGAGGATCTCGCAGACGAACTCGCCCTCGTCCACGTGCATGCCGCCGCCGTCCGGGCACGGGTAGCCGAACGGCCCGGCCTCTGTCAGCCCGGCGTGGTCGAAGCAGCGCGCCGCGAAGCCCTCCTCGATGCGCGAGCGGACGGCGGGCAGCGACGCGCCGGGCTCGCCCGTGCAGATCACCCGCTCGATCGAGTCGAGCGCGGTGTCGAGCTTCTGCTCCACCGCGACCTCGAGCAGGCGCAGGGCGTAGGTCGGCGTGCACCACACCGCGGTCGCGTCGACGTCGCCGATCGTCTGGAGGCGCTGCATCGAGGTCATGCCGCCGAGCGGCACGGCGGTCGCGCCGACCTCGCGGACGCCCTCGGTCGCCGCCCAGAACTGCACGTGCGGACCGAATGAGAAAGCCAGGCCCACGCGGTCGCCGGGGCGCACGCCCGCGACCGTGAGCATGTAGGCGAAGCGCCCGCGCCACCAGTCCCAGTCCTGGGCGGTGTCGGGCACGCGCAGCGGCGGGCCGGTCGTGCCGCTCGTCTGGTGGATCTGCACGTAGTGGTCTAGCGGATAGGTCAGGTTCGTCCCGAACGGCGGGTGGCGCTCCTGGTCCTCGATCAGCTCGCGCTTCGTCAGCGGGGGCAGGTCCGTGAGCGTGGGCTCGGGCCCGAGGTCGAGGCGCTCCAGCCGCGCGCGCTGGAAGGGGTTCCGCTCGAGCACCAGGTCGAGCAGCCCGCGCAGGCGCTCGTCCCGTAAACGTGTGGTGGACTCCACGCTCGCCATATATCAGTCCCCCCGACCCGCGGTCGCGCCTCAACCCCCGTGACCGGTATCGAGCTGATGGAGGGCGTCGGCGCCGACATAGGCCAGGCCGACCGGCGCCCCGGCCTCCGAGAGCGCGCGCCAGAGGCCGGCGCCGTCGCCGGAGGGCGCTATGAGCAGCCAGCGCCGCTCGTGCTCGTGCACGACGACGGTCGGGATGCCCTCGATCGACTCGAGCCGCAGGCCCCCGCGCGGCAGTGGTCTCGTTCCCGCGCGCGCGAGGACGTAGCCGGCGCGCGGGCCGAGGAGGGCGAGCGCGACGCGCTCGGCGGTCACGTCCGCCACGGTGACGCCGGCGCCCGCGGTGTGCTCCTCGAGATCGCCGCGGACGCGCGCGCGGTTGCCCGGCGGGCAGAGGACGAGCAGGAGCTGCGACGACACCGGGCACCACCAGGCGCCCTCGACCCTCACCGCGCGCCGGAGGCGCAGCATGCGGCCGGCGGGATCGAGCCCGGCGAGGGCGGCCGCGGGCCCGCTCACCTCGAACTTCCCCATGCTCGAGAGGTCGGCCAGGCCCGCCGCGGCGCGCGTGACGGCGAGCTCGGTCGCGAGCGACCCGAAGTCGGCCGCGACCATCCAGCCCTCGCGCTCGGCCATGTGCGCTCCGGCGCGGCGCAGTACCCCGTCGAGGGGGCTCGTGGCTGCCTGAGGGGTCAACCCGGCGGTCTGGGGATCGCCACGGACGATATGTCAGATTATACGATTGAACCGGTCGGCAACCCTGCGGACTCGGGCCAAGGAGGAGGAGAGCGATGGCGGTGGCGACGGGCAGTACCTCGGCGCTGTTCGATGCCGGGCAGCTGGACGGGCGCGTCTTCAGCGGCGGCTGGAAGGAGGTGCCGGGCAGGCTCGAGGTGGACGAGCCGGCGACTGGCGAGATCCTCGCCGAGGTCGGCTCGGCGAGCCGCGACGACGTGTTCGAGGCGGCGAAGCAGGCGGCGAGTGCCCAGCGCGAGTGGGCCGCGACGCCCGGCCGCGAGCGCGCCGCCATCCTGCTCGCCGCGGCCGAGGCGCTCGAGCGCCATCGCGAGGAGGCCGAGCGCTGGATCGTGCGCGAGGGGGGCTCGATCCCGCCGAAGGCGCACCACGAGGTCGGCTTCACGCAGTCCGAGCTGCGCGAGGCGGCGACGCTCGTCACCCGCGCCACCGGCGAGGTGCTGCCCGACGCGCAGGGCCGCTTCAGCGTCGCGGTCAGGCTGCCGATCGGCGTCGTCGGCGTGATCACGCCGTGGAACTTCCCGATGCTGCTCGCGATGCGCTCGGTGGCGCCGGCGCTCGCGCTCGGCAATGCAGTCGTCCTCAAGTGCGACCCGCACACGCCGATCGCCGGCGGCCTCGTGCTCGCGCGGGCGTTCGAGGAGGCCGGGATGCCCGAGGGCGTCTTCCACGTGCTCCCCGGCGGCGTCGAGGCGGGCGAGGCGATCTGCGAGGCGCCGCAGGTCGGGATGGTCTCGTTCACGGGCTCGACCCGCGCGGGCCGCGCGGTCGGCGCGCTGGCGGGCGGCAACCTCAAGCGCGTCGCGCTCGAGCTCGGCGGCAAGAGCGCGTACATCGTGCTCGACGATGCCGACCCCGCCTCGGCCAGCTCGGCCGGCGCCTGGGGCACGTTCCTGCACCAGGGCCAGATCTGCATGGCGGCCGGCCGCCACATCGTGCACGAGAAGATCGCGGACGCGTACCTCGAGGCGCTGTCCGAGCGCGCCAAACGGCTGCCCGTCGGCGACCCGGCGCGCGAGGAGGTGGCGATCGGCCCGATCATCAACGCGAAGCAGCTGAAGCGCGTGCAGTCGATCGTGACCGAGGCGGCCGACAGGGGCGCGCAGGTGCACGCCGGCGGCACGGCCGACGGCCGCTTCTTCCCGCCGACCGTGTTGAGCCAGGTGGCGCTCGACTCGCGCGCGTGGCGCGAGGAGATCTTCGGACCGGTGGCGCCGATCGTGACCTTCTCAGACGAGGAGGAGGCGATCGCCCTCGCGAACGACACCGACTACGGCCTATCGGCGGGCGTGTACACGTCGTCGCCGGCGCGCGGCCGCGCGGTGGCGGAGAAGCTCCACACCGGCCACGTCCACATCGGCGACCAGCCGGTGAACGACGACCCGGGCGCGCCGTTCGGCGGCGTGGGCGCCTCGGGGAACGGCGGCCG
This sequence comes from Thermoleophilaceae bacterium, assembly GCA_036407035.1. GTDB lineage: Bacteria > Actinomycetota > Thermoleophilia > Solirubrobacterales > Thermoleophilaceae > JACVRW01. The sequence continues at coordinate 10,461 of DASXAA010000077.1, forward strand.
CTTCGGCGGCGAGGCCAACCTCGAGGAGTTCACGCAGTGGCGGTGGATCACGCAGCGGGAGGAGCCGGCCACCTATCCCTTCTAGCCCTTCGACATCCCGGATCGACATCGAGCGCGTGCGCGCGATAGACGTGCACGTGCATGCCGAGGTGTCCTCCGACGGCCACGACCCGATGCCGCCGGTGCTGCGGGAGGCGTCGCAGAAGTACTTCCGCGGCGGCGGCGGGCAGCCGACCGCCGAGGAGGTCGCTGCCTACTACCGCGAGCGCGAGATGGCGTGCGTGGTCTTCACCGTCGACTACGAGACGCAGAGCGGCCGGCCGCCGGTGACGAACGAGGAGGTCTTCGAGGTCGCGGCGGCCAACCCCGACGTGATGATCCCGTTCGCGAGCGTCGACCCCGGCCGGCCGAACGCGGCGGACGAGGTGCGGCGGCTGATCCGCGACTTCGACTTCCGCGGGTTCAAGTTCCACCCGAACATGCAGGCGTTCTTCCCGAACGACCGCAAGGTCTACCCGCTCTACGAGGCGATCGCGGAGGCGGGGCTGCCCGCGCTCTTCCACACCGGGCACTCCGGGATCGGGTCGGGGCTGCCGGGCGGCGGCGGGATCCGGCTGAAGTACTCGAACCCGATCCACGTGGACGACGTGGCCGCCGACTTCCCCGAGATGCCGATCGTGCTCGCGCACCCGTCGTTCCCGTGGCAGGACGAGGCTCTGTCGATAGCGATGCACAAGCCCGAGGTCTACATCGACCTGTCCGGCTGGTCGCCGAAGTACTTCCCGCCGCAGCTCGTGCACTACGCGAACACGCTGCTGAAGCACCAGGTGCTGTTCGGGTCGGACTACCCGATGATCACCCCGGACCGGTGGCTCGGCGACTTCGAGAAGCTCGACATCTCGGAGGATGTGCGGCCGCTGATCCTGAAGGAGAACGCGGCGAAGCTGCTGGGGCTCGAGCGCGCGGACTGAAAGCGATCTGAAAGCGCGTGCTGCGAGGGTGGACCGATGGCCGCCACGGCCACCGCCCAGCCGGCTCGCAGGTATCCGGCCTATTCCCCGTGGGGCATGCTGGCCGCCGTCGATGCGCACGGCTGCGATCGCGCTCGGCTTGCCGATCCCGACAACCTCCGCCGCTTCGCATCCGCGCTGATCGACGCGATCGGGATGCGCGCCCACGGTCCGTTGAGGCTCGAGCGGTTCGGCCACGGCGACCTCGAGGGCTGGTCCGCGATGCAGTTCATCGAGACCAGCTCGATCACGATCCATGCCGACGAGGTGTCGTGCCGCTGCTTCGTCGACGTCTTCTCGTGCCGGCGGTTCGAGCCGGAGGTCGCGGCCGCGGTCGTCGTCGCGCACTTCGGTGGCAAGGCGGCGACCAGGGTCCTCGCGCGATGAGCGAGATCTGGTCCAACACGGACTTCCCCTACATGTGCCTGAAGGACGAGAAGCGGACGCTGGCGTTCCGCGACGCGATCCGCGCCGTGGTGCGGCCCGGAGACGTGGTCGTCGACGTCGGCGCCGGCAGCGGAATCCTCTCCTTCTTCGCCGCGGCAGCCGGCGCCGGCAGGGTCTATGCCGTCGAGATCGACCCGGTCTCCGCGGCGGCGCTCCGGCGCAGCATCGCCCTCAACCTGCAGCTCTCCGGCCGGGTCACGGTCGTGGAGGGCGACGCCTCAGCGGTCGCCCTTCCCCGCGCCGCCGACGTCGTCGTGGCCGAGATCATCGAGACGGGCCTGGTGGAGGAGCAGCAGGTGCCGGTGTTGAACACGCTGCGGCGCCGCGGCGTCATCACGCCGGCCACCCGCCTCATCCCGGCCGGCTACGAGACCACGCTCCAGCCGGTGACGGCGGACCACCGTTACTACGGGTTCGCGATCGCGGCCCCGAAGCACGAGTGGCCGTTCTACGGGTCGGGGCCCGGCTGGCATCCGACCGCGGTCACGCCGGCCGGCGACGCCGTCACCGTGATGCGCGTCGACTTCGCGGCCGGGCCGGTGGACGAGATCGTGGCCGGCGAGGTCGACGTGGAGGTCGATCCCGCGGCTACGGTCAACGCCGTACGTCTCGCGGGGCGGGCCGCCCTGGCGCCGAACGTGACACTCGGGCCGACCCACGCCCTGAACGGCGACAAGATCCTCCCGATCGGCGCCTTCCGCGGCGTGGCGCGGGCGACACTGAGCTGGCGCTACCGGATGGGCGGGGGGCTCGGCGCCCTGGAGCTCGGCTGCCGGCCGGCCGCGGAAGCGAGGCCGCGGGCGGCCTGATCGCGCTCGCGCCGAGCGATGATCGAGATCGTCCCCATACTCGGTGTGCTCGCCGGTGCGATCGGCGTGGCCGACACCCTGCCCTACGTCAGGGACATCCTGCGCGGCAGCACGCGGCCGCACCGCGGAACGTGGCTGATCTGGTCCGCGCTGACGATCGTGGTCTGCCTCTCGCAGCGCGCGGACGGCGCATCGTGGAGCCTCGTGATGGCCGCCACCCAGGCGGTCCTGACGACCCTCATCTGGCTCCTCGCCATCCGCCGCGGCGAGGGCGGCATGAGCCCGGCCGAGGTCGTCTTGATGGCGATCGGGGCAGGCGGGGTGATCGGGTGGGTCCTCGCCGACGAGCCGGTCGTCGCGACGGGCTTCATCGTCGCGGCCGATTTCATCGCCGCCGTCATGATGCTGCCCAAGACCTACCGCGACCCCGACTCCGAGACGCTCTCGACCTTCGTGCTCGCCAGCATCAGTGGTGGGCTCGCGGCGGGCGCCGTCGGGGCGCTCGACGCGTCGCTGCTCCTGTACCCCGTCTACTACTGCGTGATGAACGGCGTGATCGCGCTCGTGATCGCGGTACGCCGCGGCGCGCTGCGCATGGCCCCACGCGCTGCCTGACCAGCATTCTCGTTATGCTGGTCTGACGCTGGACGAACGCGACAAGCGCCAGATCGGCGAGGAGATCGAGCCCGGCGGGCGCCCGAAGGCGCCGGGCCGGCTCGAGCTGCTGCAGCGGTTCGTCAACACCTACAACCACGACTTCCCGGCCGACTGGGATCGCATCGGCGCGGGCGAGAAGGCTCGGGAGTGGCTGCTTGAGAAGGGGCTCGTGGGGCCCGACGACCCGGTCTCGGAGGCCGACGCGGCGCGGCTCCGCGAGCTCCGCGAGGCGCTCCGGCGGCTCGTGATCGCGAACCACAGCGGAGGGCGGGACGCGGAGGCGGCGGCGGTGGTGGCCAGGGCCGCGGCCAGGGCGCGGCTCGCCTTCGCGGTCGACGACGCGGGCGAGACCACCCTCGAGCCCGCGGGCCGTGGCGCCGACGGCGCGGTGGCGAAGCTGCTCGCCATCCTCCACGAGGCGCAGCTCAAGGGCCAGTGGCCGCGCATGAAGGCCTGCCGCCAGTGCGAGTACGCGTTCTTCGACCGCTCGAAGAACCAGTCGGCGGCCTGGTGCGCGATGTCGATCTGCGGCAACCGCAACAAGAACCGCGCGTACTACCGGCGGCGCAGCACGGCGGGATGAGCAGCGCGGTCGCGGGCCTCGCGATCCGCCCGCGCGTCCGCGGGGCGCCGCCGGCGGCGCGGCGCGGGCTCGCGGCCGCGGCGTTCGCCTTCACCGCGGTCCTGCCGCTCTTCTTCGGCGAGGGCAGCCCGGCGGTGCAGGACATGGTCCTGGCCGCGGCCTACGTGGTCATGGCGCTCGGCCTGAACATCGTGGTGGGCTTCGCCGGGCTGCTCGACCTCGGGTACGTGGCGTGCTTCGCGATCGGCGCCCACGTCGCCGCGTACTTCGGTTCGACGTTCTGGGCGAACGCCGGACACGGCGCGGGCTTCGCGCTCTTGGTCGGCGAGCCGGCCGCGAGCATGCCGGGCATCCACCTCAACTTCCTGCTCGTGATCGTGCTCGCGATGTTGGCGGCGACCGCGGCGGGCGTGCTGATCGGCGTGCCCACGCTGCGCCTGCGCGGCGACTACATCGGCATCGTCACGCTCGCGTTCGGCGAGATCATCGGACAGGTCGTGGCGAACGGCCGCGACATCGAGCTGTTCGGCGGGACGCTCACCGGCGGGCCCCAGGGCATCTCGGGCATCGATGGGATCGACCTGCCGCTCCTGGCGCCGTTCGACCGCCTCGACCTGCGCCCCTGGTACTGGTTCGCCCTCGCGCTCGCCGCGCTGATGCTGTTCGTCAACCTCCGGCTGCGCGACTCGCGCCCGGGCAGGGCGTGGATGGCGCTGCGCGAGGACGAGCAGGCGGCGGCGAGCGTGGGCGTCCCGGTGGTGCGCACGAAGCTGCTGGCGTACGGAGCGGGAGCCGCGCTGGGCGGCGCGTCCGGCGCGTTCCTCGCGTCGTTCCTGAGCGTCGTCAACCCGCACCAGTTCACCTTCTCGTTCTCGATCTTCATCCTCACGATGGTCGTGCTCGGCGGGCTGGGCTCGATCTGGGGCGTCGTGGCCGGCGCGATCGTCCTGTCCGCGGTGAACAACTACCTGCTGCCGGAGGTGCTGTATGACGTGCCCGCGAAGGTCGGCCTCGACTTCGACCTGTCCGAGATCTCCGTCGGCATCTACGGCTTCCTGCTCGTGATCGTCATGCTGCTGCGACCGGAGGGGCTGCTGCCCGACCGGTCCCACAGGCCGAGCCCTTGGGAGCCGGGTCTCAGCCGCCGGCGTGCTCGGCGAGCGAGCCCTTCCGCGGCTCGCCGGCCGGGACCGGCTCGTACACCGTGATCCCGCCCTCGTCCCACAGCTCGTCGGATGCAGCCGTCCTCCCGTGCGATCCTCCTCTCGACGGAGCCGGATGGTACGAGAGGAGGGGTCCCGGTGAGCCTGCGAATCAATCACGTCAGCGTCAACGCGGTCGACCTCAGCCGCTCCACCGACTTCTACGTAGAGCTCTTCGGCGCCGAGCGGATCGCCACCCCCAACTTCGGCATCCCGGTCCAGTGGCTGGCACTCGGGCGCACCCAGCTGCACCTGTTCGAACGGGACCTGACTCCGACCAGCCACCACCACTTCGGCATCACGGTCGACGACGTCGAGCCCGTGTACCGCGCCGCCGAGCGCTGGGACGCGTTCGACGACGAGGCGTTCCGCAACCACCTGGTCGAGCTGCCCGGCGACGTCGTGCAGCTCTACCTGCGCGACCCCGCCGGCAACCTCCTCGAGGTCGACCACCACGGCGTCGACCGCCTGCCGGACGATCTGCGCGCCAGGCTCAACGGGCTGTGGGAGTTCAATCCCCAGGACGACGAGCAGATGAGCGCGCGGCTGTTCGTGCCGGAGTGATCGAGGCTCAGCCGGGTCGCGCGAGCGCGGTCGCGAGGGCGCCCGCGATCTCCTCCCGGCCGGCCGCGGCGCCCGCCCGCCAGGCCACGACGCCGTCCGGCCGTACGAGCGTCGCTCCGCCGGCAGACAGTCCGTAGGCCTCGGCGAACGGCTCGGCATCGACCACCTGCGCGGTCGCCCCCGGCGGGGCCCAGTCGTCGGCGCCGTCCCCGGCGGGGCGGAGGACGACGAACCCGGAGCCGAACAGATCGAGCGTCGAGCGATCGTCGCCCAGCCAGACATGGGGCGCGCGCGTGCCCGGGCGACCGTCGAGGGCCGCGGGGGGCAGGTGCAGCACGCCGTCGTCTCCGTCCTCGCGCTGGATCGCCGGCGAGCGCATGACGAGGCCGATCTCGAGCTCGATGTCCGGCACGGGCGCGTCCACGCCCTCGGTGCCGCGCTCCGGGACGACGCGCGTGGCATAGCGCGTGTAGGCCTGCCGGACCGTGAGGTCGCAGAGCGGCAGGCGCTCCTCCTCGTAGGTGTCCAGCAGGGCCGGCCCGGCGTCCCCCCTCACCACTGCCGCGAGCTTCCAGGCGAGGTTGCGCGCGTCCTGGACGCCGGCGTTGCCCCCGAAGCCGCCGTTGGGCGGCACCACGTGCGCGGCGTCTCCGGCGAGGAACACGCGGCCCGCCTGCAGGCGCTCGGCGCAGGTCGCCTCGGCGCGCCAGGGAGCGATGTCCACGACCTCCATCGGCATGTCGGCCCCGATCACGGTGCGCAGGAACTCGAGCGCCCGCTCCTGGGTCAACCCCGTCTGCACGTCGACCGCCGAGTCCTGTGTCACGTCCTCGCCGACCGTGTTGATCACGAGGAAGCCGGTGCCGCCGGTGCGATCGATCCGGAAGAAGCCGCGCAGCTTCGGATTGTGCACGTAGAGGACGCCCTGGTTGCGGTCGCGCAGGAGGTCGGCGCAGTCGGCGCGGAAGTAGATGGTGATGCTGCGCGAGAGCTCTCCGGGGCCGCGCATCGCGATTCCCAGCTGGTTGCGCATCGGGCTCCGGTTGCCGTCCGCCGCGACCACGTAGGCGGCCCGCACCTCGCTCTCCTCCCCCGAATCGATCCGGCGCAGCCTGACCGTCACACCGTCCTCGTCCTGCTCGAGGGCCACGGCCTCCGTCCGGTTGCGCACGGTCGCCCCGAGCTCGAGCGCGCGCTCGCGCAGGAGCGGCTCGAGGACGTCCTGGTTGATGAACACGCGCACGGTCGGGCTGAACCCCTCGACGCCCTCGTTCAGCTCCTTGACGTAGGTCGCGAGCTCCTGCCCTGCCAGCGACTCGACGGCGATGATCCCGCCCGTCGGGCTGTAGGTCTCGGCCGACTTCGTCCGCACGCGCTCCTCTAGCCCGAGCTGCCTCAGTAGCTCCGTCGTGCCCAGCTGGAAGTGACCCGCGCGGGGATGGATCGCTGTGCCCGCGTGCCGTTCGACCGACAGCGACGGCACCCCGAAGTGGCCGAGCAGCATTGCGGTCGTCAGCCCCACCAGGCTGCCGCCGACGATCAGGACCGGAAACTCCTCGTCGGGCATGGCGCGACGTTAGCCGGACGGAGGCGCTAAGCCAAGCGTTCGGTCCGTGTCCTCGGATAGCGTCCGCCGGAAGCGCGTAGCCGGGGAGGATCGAGCCATGTCCGACTCAACGCAGGGAGCCGCAGCCGTCGAGCAGTCGCCACACCAGCGCCAACGGGCTCGTGTCGCCGGCTGGCTCATGGCCTCGACGTTCTTCACCTCCATCCCCGCCGCGCTGATCCTCTACACGCCCGTGCTCGATCACACGGACTACATCCTCGGCGCCGGCGACGACACGCGCGTCACGCTGGGCGCCCTGCTCGAGATCTTCCTCATGATCGGCAACGTCGGCACGGCGGTCGTGATGTTTCCGATCCTCAGGCGATACAGCGAGACCCTCTCGCTCAGCTACGTCGCCTCGCGGACGATCGAGTCGACGATCATCGGGGTCGGCGCGATCAGCCTGCTCTCGGTCGTCACGCTGCGCGACGACCTGACCGCGTCGATCGGCGCGGACGGAACCTCGCTCGACATCGCGGGGCGGACCCTGGTCGCGATCCACGACTGGACGTTCCTGCTCGGGCCGGGATTCTGCGTCGGCGTCAACGGCATCCTGCTCGGCTGGATGATGTACCGCACCGGCTTGATGCCGCCACGGCTCGCAATGCTGGGGGTCATCGGCGGTCCGCTGATCTTCGTGTCGGCGATCGCGGTCCTGTTCGGCGCCTACGAGCAGGACGGCCTGCACGCCCTCTTCTCGGTGCCCGAGGGCGCCTTCGAGGCCGCGTTTGCGATCTACCTGATCGTCAAGGGCTTCAGGCCGTCGCCGGTCCTGGCCGGCGCATCAGCTACCTGACCGCCTGTACCGATCGTTTGGGTCCCGCGACGGTCGGGGAAGACGACCGGCATGGACACAACCGACGCGACCCCTGCTCGTCCGCCCGTCGTCAGTCAGACCGAGTGGGAGGCGGCTCGGACGGCCCTGCTCGAGCGCGAGCGGGACGCCGCCGCCGCGATGCACGAGCTCGCCGCCGCACGGAAGCGCATGCCGATGGTGCGGGTGGAGGGCGACTACGCCTTCGAGGGCCCTGACGGGCGGCGGTCACTGCCAGAGCTGTTCGACGGGCGCAGCCAGCTGATCCTCTACAGGTTCTTCTTCGAGGAGGGCGTCGACGGCTGGCCCGACGCCGGGTGCGTCGGATGCTCGTCCTTCGCCGACGGCATCCCCCAGCTCGGCCTACTTCACTCGCGCGACATCACCTTCGCCATGGCATCGCCGGCACCCCAGGCGAACCTACGACGCTACGCCGAGCGCATGGGCTGGACACACGTGCCCTGGTACACGATCTGCACCGAGCGGTTCTCGGCCGACTTCGGGGTCGACGAATGGTTCGGCCTCAATGTCTTCCTGCGTGACAGCGAAGACGTGTACCGCACCTACTTCCTCCAGCACGGGTCGATGGTGCAGTTCATCGGCAGCATCTGGAGCGTGTGGTCGCTCACGCCCTACGGCGGCCAATCCGTCGGCGAGGACCTGCCCGAGGGCTGGCCGCGGGCGCCGCAGTCGTTCTGGTTCCGCCGCCACGACGAGTTCGACGAGCCGCCGCCCTCGGCCCGCCGGGGCACCGGCGCGGACGATCGACCCTAGCTGCGCCCGTAGCGTTCGAAGATCACGCGCGATCCGAACGTCCTGGTCTCGACCAGGTCCAGCGGGACGTCTTCGGTGACCGGCGGCAGGAACGGCGTGCCGCCGCCGACGACGACCGGATGGCGGAACATGCGCAGCTCGTCGACGAGGCCGAGCTCGATCGCGGCAGCGGCCAGGCCGGCGCCGCCGATCGCGACGTCCTTGTCGGTCGCGTCGAGCGCGGCAGCGACCTCCTCTGCCACCGACCCCTCGGCGAGCCGGGCGTTGCCCTGGACACCGTCGAGCGTGCGGCTGAAGACGACCTTCGGGATCGCGCACCAGACGTCGGCGAACGCGGCCCGGAGCTCGGTGTCGCGCAGCGACGAATCCGTCTCCCACACCAGCATCGTCTCGTAGAGCCTGCGGCCCAACAGGTAGCCGCCGAGCGCGCCCACCTGCGCGAGATGAAAACCGAACAGCTCCTCGCTCGGCGCCGACCACTCGAACGCGCCCTCGCGGTCGGCGATGAAGCCGTCCACCGAGACGCTCATCGAGAAGATCAGCATGGGCTCAAGCTCGTCGCATCGGGGGCACGGACGATAATCCACCCGTGGCCCGGGAACACGTGGAGCTGGTCCGCCGCGCCTACGAGGCGTACTCGAAGGGCGACCTCGCTGCCGCCGCGGCCGCGTCGCTCGGGACCACGCGACGCAGCCGCGCGCCGAGCTCCGCGTAGTACTCCTCGCGCGGCTGCCTGGTCACGATCAAGGCGTCGAGCGAGAGCACCGCGAAGCGCGTCGCCGTGCTCGAGCACCTGGCGCCGCGCGGCAGCGGCTCGCCGCTGCACGTGCACCACAACGAGGACGAGTGGTTCTACGTGACCGAGGGGGAGCTGAGCGTCAGCTCCGACACGGCCCGCTTCCTGCTCGTGACGGAGCCGGCCGGCTTCGAGGGCTTCGTGCGCACCCTGTCCGAACCGGCCGGCCGGCTCGTGATCCCGCCCCCGGCGACCGAGCCACCCGACGTGGAGGCGATGGCGCGGCTGGCCGCCGAGTACGGCATCGAGATCCTCGGCCCTCCGGGGATCCACGCCTAGGGCTTGAAGATCTGGCGGAGCGGCCTGAGCTTGGGCTTCTTCGGGGCGCGCACGATCTTCGTCGAGATGCCCCTGAAGAGATCGAGCGGGGCCGCCCGGTCCACCTTCATCGCGATCAGGCGCGCGTTCGAGATGCGGGCGGGCCACTTTCCGCCGCCGTATTGCAGG
>DASXAA010000078.1:0-8075 GCA_036407035.1 Thermoleophilaceae bacterium
GCGCGGGGTTGCACAACTCTGGGCACCCCCGAGATCACTGTTACTGCGGACGATTTCCGAACATCGTCGCGTCGGGCGCCATGAGACCACCGCTTTGTGACGCAGGGACACTCCGGGCTCCGCCGTCAGACGCGCGTTCCGTCGGTAAGCGGGAGTGACGACGAGGTGCTCGCTCCGGACGAGATCGAGGTGTCCGCTGGCGCCCGATTGGCCATGGCCTCACCTCTGTTTAGGCCGGCGAAGGAACAGTCACCGTTGGCGACTTCGTGGCCGGCAAGTGCCGCGCGCGGTCACGCCATGGTGGCCGTACATCACTGCTCATAGCGTCCGACTAACGGGCTACAACTGCGAGCGCCGTGAGCCCCACCGTCACCTTCCCTTCAGCAGGACTCGTCGCGAGTTTCTTGGGTTTTTCGTGGGTCGAGCGTCGGCCGTTTCGGCTCTACAGCGGGAAGGACGGCGGGGTTAGCGTCGGTCTACGGAACCGAAGGTCACAGGTTCGAATCCTGTCGGGCGCGCTCAGTTTCTACTACCAGCTGTGGAAGGGCCCGCTGACCTCGTAGACGGCGCCGGGGCCGGGCGTGGCGGGATCGCCCCGCTCGCGCGCCCGCTGGGAGGCGAGGTACATGCGGTCGCCCGCCGGGTTGAAGGCGACGCCCGTCATCTCCGACCCGGCGTGCTGCGGCCCGGTAGCCGAGAGAAAGCGCGATGCCCGCCCCGAGCGGTCGATCACCCCGATGTCGATCTCGTCGGTGGCCAGATCCTCGCACACGAACACCTCACCGGCCCGGTTGGCGGTGAGCTGGTCGACGCGCAGCAGCGGCGCCGAGCGTGACGCGAGGCCGTCGTAGATCACCCGGAAGCGCTCGCGCCCGACGTCGTAGGCATGGACACGCTGGTCGGCGGTGGTCGCCAGGTAGACCGTCCCGTCGTCGTACCAGATGCCCTCGCCGCGCTTGAAGGGGGTGGAGCGGCGGACCTGGTCGCGGGTCGCAGTGCGGCGGGCGAGTGGGTCGGGCACCTCGACCCAGCGCACGTGGCCGGCGCGATGCACACAGGCGACTTCGAGCAGCCCGGCGGACAGGTCCCGCCACCGCCTCGGCGTGAAGCGGTAGAAGCGGCCGTCGATGAGGTCCTCTGTGAGGTAGACGCGGCGCCGGTCTGGATCCACGGCCGCGGCCTCGTGCTTGAAGATCCCCATCGCCGCGTGGCTGACGGCTTTCCCGGCGCCCCCGGGATCGCACTCCCAGACCAACCCGCTCTCGATCTCCTCGCAGGAGAGCCAGGTCCCCCACGGCGTTCCGCCGCCGGAGCAGTTCTGCGAGGTCCCGCCGAGGATCCGGTAGGCGGCGCGGATCGCGCCGTCGGCCGCGAAGCGGATGGCCGACGCGCCGCCCTCGAGAGTCTCGGAGTTCGAGACCAGGATCCAGCCGCCGCCTGCGATCGGGAAGGTGGCGGCGCCGTCGGAGGCGATGTGCCAGCGGTAATCGGTGCCGGGCACGCGCTGCCCGCCTCGTGCGACCAGCCGGGAGCGGAAGCCGTCGGGCAGGCGCAGGCCGTGCTCGTCGGGGTCCCGCCGCGGCCCGTAGGCGGATCGCCCGGCGGCCGGGGCCCCCTTCCGCGAGCCGAACAGGTCGTTCCAGAACGCGCTGCCCAGACCGGCCGCGGCCACGCCCCCCACCCCCATGCCGATGAAGCTTCGCCGTGTGGTGCTCATGATCCAGGCCCTCCTCCTCTGCGCTGAACCGCCTCTCGCGCGGCCCCGACCTCCGTTCCGGCCATGGGGACGGGGCCGCCCCGGCCGGCGGAGAGGGCGACCGCCTTGGCGAACAACTCGTTGACAGCCACGCTGTAACGCCGCGACGGGTCGAGCGGTGGACGCGCCCCGGCCAGGAACACGTGCGCTCCGCCTCGCTCGAGGATGCGGTTGAGCGCGCGCCCGGAGAGCTCCAGCCGCATCAGGCGATGGTCGTAGGGCTGCGCCTCGAACAGCGCCCCGAAGGTGATCGGCCCGGCCGCGATGTCGCCGCGCAGGCTGCCCGAGTTGACCAGCGCCACGTCGGTGCCGGCGGACGCTCGCTGGGCGTCGGCGACCAGCTGTCCCAGCCGCCCGTTGGCGCGTGTGAGCGCGCCCGCGGTCGAGCCGACCCGGTGTTCGGCCAGCGGCGCGATGCGGCGGCGGTAGCGGCTCACGAGGGCAGCGGTCCGCGCGTCGGGCGAGACGCCCGAGTGCCGGGTGGCACGGACGGCGGCGCTCTTGGCGACGACCTCGCCGGTGCTTCTGTCGATCGTCAGGTCCACCCGGTCGTACGCCGTCCCATAGGAGCCGGCTTCCACGATCAGCTTGTCGCCCGAGCGGCCGCGATTCGGCAGCCTCAGGTCGAGCCGCGAATGGCTGTGGCCGGCCACGACCACGTCCACCTCGTCGCTCATCTGAGCCGCCTCGCGCACGATCCTCCCGGTCGGCGGTCCCCCCTGACCCTCGCTGTCCTGGCTCGGCGCGCCCTCGTGAGCCAGCACCACGATGGCCTCCACGCCGCGGCGCCGGAGTGCTGGGACCCAGCGGTTCACTGCCTCGGAGATGTCGGTGAAGCGGAGCTGCTCGGCGTACCGTGCCACCAGGAACTTCGGCGTGGACGTGGTGGTCACGCCGATGAAGCCGACGCGCACGCCGGCGCGCTGCACCACGGCGTAGGGCGGGAGGACCAGCTTCCCGTCACGGGTGTAGGCGTTGGCGCTCACATAGGGAAAGCGCGCGCCGGCGAAGGAGGGCGACGACGTGTTCACCAGCTCGCCGCCGGCGTCGCGCTTGAGAGCTTCCGGGCCCGTGCGCTGTCCCCCGTGAAGCAGGCGCAGCAACTCGCGGAGCCCCTCGTCGAACTCGTGGTTTCCCAGCGTGCCGACGTCGAAGCCCATTGCGTTCGCGGCCTCGATCGACGGCTCGTCGTGGAACCAGCTCGAGATCAGCGGTGAGGCGCCGACCATGTCGCCGGCGTGCACCCGGATCGTGCGCCCCGGCAGCGTGGCGGCGTCCAGATGCGCCGTGAGCCAGGCCGCGCCGCCTAGGTTCGGCGCCGGCGGCTCGAGGTGGCCGTGGAAGTCGTTGACGCCCAGCAGGCGCAGCTTGACCAAGCCACGGGCCGGCTCTGCCGCCTGGGGCGGGGGCCGGTCGGCCTCGGCGCGAAGGCCGAGAAGAGCCACGAGGAGGGCAGCCGCGAGGGCCGCGAGGCCTGGTAGGAGGGGGCGGGGCAGCGACGGCAGCGTCATGCGTTCTCCCTGGTCGCACGTCGTCGTCGAACGGCTGCTCAGGAGGGCGTCCGGACCGGACCTACTCCACGCCTTCAGGCTACGAGCACCCGGGCCGGGGCTTGTTAAGCGCTCACGCCCGTGCGGTGAACGTCCTGTGACCGCTACTCGAGCGCTCGGCGGCCCTTTCCATCACGAATGCCCGTGGGTCTACGCGCGCCACTGGACGCTGAGGTCTCGGGCCGTCGCCCAGCGGGCGCGTTCCGTGTGGCGCTCGTCGACGCTGATCGCCGGCTCCGCGGCGCGCTCGACGGGAATCGTCGGGACGGCCTCAGCCGAGTCCCAGATGCCCGCGGCGAGGCCGGCGAGCGTCGCGGCTCCGAGCGCGGTCGAGTCGGCCCGGGTGGTGCGCTCGGCCGCGATCCCGGTGAGGTCGGCCAGGCGTTGGAGGATCCAGTCGGAGCGCGAGAGGCCGCCGTCGACGCGGACGGTCGTGAGGGTTCCGATCGCGTCGATCGCGTCGGCGACCTGGTGCAGGACGCCGTCGACGACCGCGCGCGCGAGGTCGGCCCTGGTGGTCCCCAGGCGCAGGCCGAGGATCGCGGCGCCGGCGCCGGCGTCCCAGCTCGGGCTGCCGGTGCCCTGGAAGGCGGGCACGCAGATCGGGCCCGGCCCCGCCGCCGCCAACAGGACGTCGAGCTCGGGGCCCGTGGGCAGGGCGCCGACGCGGGCGAACCAGTCGATCGCGGCGCCGGCGGCCGGGACGAAGCCCTCGAGCGCAAACGTGGAGACGCCCGCGCGGCGCCAGGCACAGGAGGCGAGGATGCCTCGCGGCGGCGTCGGCCGGTCGCCGCCCGCGTTGGCGAGCACGAACGCGCCGGTCCCGAGCGTGAGCTTGGCTGCCCCGGGCGCCCAGCAGCGCAGCCCGAGCAGCGACGCCTGCTGATCCCCGACGGCGGCGCGGATGCGGGCGTCGTCGATTCGGTCGGAGTCGACGATCGGCGGCAGCAGATCACGCGGGATCCCGAACAGCTCCAGCAGAACGTCGTCCCAGTCGTCCCCGCCGAGCGGGCAGAGCAGCGAGCGGGCGGCATTGCCGGCGTCGGTGACGTGGCGGCCGGTCATGCGGAAGACGAGCCACGACGCGACGTCGCCGTACGCGAGCCGGCCGTCGACGCGGTCGAGCACCCATCGCAGCTTGGTCGCCGGGAAGGTCGCGTCGAGCTCGAGGCCGGTGCGCTCACGGACGAAGTCGGCGTGGTCGCGCAGGGCGGCGCAGGCATCGGCGGTGCGCCGGTCCTGCCAGACGATCGCCGGATGCACCGCGCGGCCGGTGTCGCGGTCCCAGACGACGAACGTCTCGGTCTGGTTGGCGATCCCGAGCGCGGCGCCCTCGCCCGCGCCGACGCCGGCGATCGCCTGCAGCGCCGAGTCGAGGATCTCCTCCGGGTCCTGCTCGACCCACCCGGGACGCGGGTACGCGCACGCGACCGGCACCGAGTGGGCGCCGAGCTCCCGCAGGTCCTCGTCGAGCGCCACGCAGCGCGTGCTGGACGTGCCCTGGTCGAGCCCGAGGACGATCACACCGTGACGCGCTCGGCGAGCTCGGCGCGGTAGGCGGCGAGCGCGCGCTCGTCGGTCGGCTCGGCCTCGGCGGCGCGCTGGGCGGCGACGCGGGCGCGCCAGCTCTCGACCTCGCGCCGCACGCGATCCGGGCTCCAGCCGAGCGGGCCGGCCATCAGCGCGGCCGCGGGCGCCGCGGCCGCGAGCCCGCGGTCGGGTGCGGTCAGCGCGAGCCGCGTGCGGCGCTCGAGGAGGTCCTCGAGTCGCAGGGCGCCCTCGTGCGTGCACGCGTGCACGACCTCCGCCGCGCGGTGGCCTCCTCCGCCCTCGAGCGGCTCACGCAGGGCGGGCCGCCGCTCGATCAGCGCCCGGAGCTCGGCCTCCCGGGTGGCGATGAGGGGGACATCGCGCGTGACCGACGGCGCGGCGGCGACGAGCTCACGGCAGGCCGCGTCGACGAGATCGGCCGCCATGACGCGATAGGTCGTGTACTTGCCGCCCGCGATCGTCGTCAGCCCGGGCGCCGGCGACTCGACCACGTGCTTGCGGCTGATGCGCGTCGTGTCGCGGCGCGCGGCGTCGGCGACGAGCGGGCGCAGGCCGGCGGTCGTGCCGTGTACGTCGTCGCGGGTCAGCGGCGCAGACACCAGGGCGCCCACCTTGGCCAGCAGGTAGTCCACGTCCGCGCCGGACGCGACGACCTCGTCCGGGCCGCCCGGCCAGGGCGTGTCGGTGTCCCCGATCAGCCAGCCGCCGAGGAACGGGACGACGAACAGCACGCTCTTCTCGGTGCGCGCGAGCAGCCCGGTGTCCATCTCGATGCGCTCGCCCGGAACCCAGATGTGGACGCCCTTGGACGGCACGATGCGCAGCGAGGAGCGTCCGCCGGCGAGCTCGCGCAGACGGTCGGTCCACGCGCCGGCGGCGGCCGCGACATGACGCGCGCGCAGGAGGAGCGGCTCGCGGGTCTCCTCGTCGACGGCGGCGAGCTCGCCGGGCGCCCGGAAGCCCGTCACGCGCACGCGCGTAGCGATCTGCGCGCCGTGCGCGGCCGCGGTGCGCGCGACGACCGCGACCATCCGCGCGTCGTCCTCCATCGCGTCGTGGAACTGGACGCCGCCGACGAGCGCGTCGGGCCGCAATGCGGGCGCGATCTCCAGGGCGGCGCGGCGGCCGAGGTGGCGGTGGCGCGGCAGCGAGCGCGCGCCGCCGAGGCGGTCGTAGAGCAGCAGTCCAGCGCCGAGGTACGCGCGCTCGAAGCGCCGCCGCAGGGGCCACAGGAACGGCAGCGGCGACACGAGCTGCGGTGCGGTGCGCGTCAGCAGCAGCTCGCGCTCGCGCAGCGCCTCGCGCACGAGCCCGAAGTCGCCCATCTCCAGGTAGCGCAGCCCGCCGTGGATGACCTTGCTCGACGCGCTCGAGGTGCCGGCGGCGAAGTCGCGCGCCTCCACCAGGCCGACGCGCAGGCCGCGCGTCGCGGCGTCGAGCGCGGCGCCGGCGCCGGTGATGCCGCCGCCGACGACCAGCAGGTCGAGCTCGCCGGAGCCCAGCGCGTCGATCGCGCGCAACCGCGCGGCGACGTCAAGCGCGCCGGAGCTCACCGTTGACGAGCGGATTGCTCAGTGCCCCTCCTCACCCGGCCCGCGGCGCAGCACGGTGAAGGTGAAGGCGTCCGCGAGGTGGTGCTCGCGCGAGACGAGCACGGCGATGCCGTCGGCGGTGCGGTCCACCTGGTCGATCGTCAGCAAGAGCGCGCCGACCGGGACGTCGAGGCGGCGCGACAGCTCGTCGTCGGCGTTGCGCGGCGTCAGCTGCGCGACGCCGTGGTGGACGATCAGGCCGCGCGCCGCCAGCTCCGAGTAGATCGAGCCGACGGTCGGCAGCTCATCCGGCGCGATGTGGTCGATGCGGCACCAGTCGGTCACGTCGACGACGCGCCGCCGCTCGGCCGTGCGCACCCGTCGCATCCGGCTGACGGGCGCGCCCACCTCGACGCCGAGCGCCTCGGCGACGCGCGCCGACGCCGGGACGGCGCCCGAGAGCACCTCGACGGTGCCGGGCTCGGAACCGGTCGACGCGATCAGCTGGCTGACGCCGTAGTTGCGCCCGAGGTCGCTCGGAAGCGCGGGACGGTGCGTGACGTAGGTCCCCGACCCGTGCCGGCGATCGACGTAGCCCTCCTCCTCGAGCATGGTGATCGCCGCGCGCATCGACGCGCGCGAGACCGTGCTCTCACGCGCCAGGTCCGGCTCCGACGGCAGCCGCTCGCCCGGGCGCCACTCACCCGAGCGGATGCGCGCGCGCAGCTCCTTCGCGAGGCTGTGCCGCAGTGAGCGGCGCGTCTCGGTCACGGCGCGACGACGACCTTGAGGGCCTCCCCGGCGCGGATCCGCGGGAACGCGTCCGGCGCCTCGTCGAGGCCGATGATGTCCGAGACGACCGAGCGGATCCCGCCGGCGTCCTTCGCCAGCATGTCGAGGGCGCGCACCTGGTCGCGATGGCGCGAGGCGTAGGAGCCGTGCACCTGGACCTCGCGGTAGTGCAGCACGTTCGAGGGGAACTGGATGTGCGTCGTGCCCTTCGGCAGCCCGCCGAAGAAGAGCACGCGCCCGCGCGGGGCGGCCATCTCCATCGCGTCCTCTTGAGCCTTGTCGCTCGAGCAGGCGACGATCACGACGTCGGCGCCGAAGCCGTCGGTCGCGTCCTGTACCGCAGCCATGGCGTCCTGCTCCTCCGTCGCGACGTAGGCCATCCGCTCGCCGCCGAGGATCCCGTGCGCGAGCTCCAGGCGGCGCGCGGCCTGCTCGACGAGCATCACGTGGCCGGCGCCCTGCAGGCGGGCGAGCGCGGCGTGCGCGGTTCCGACCGGGCCGGCGCCGATCACGACGACGGAGTCGTCGAGCCCGATCGCGATGTCCTTGTGGCCGCAGATGACGTCGGAGAGCGGGTCGGCGAAGGTGGCGTGCGCGGGAGAGAGCCCGTCGGGGATCCGGAACAGGTTCTTGAGCGCGATGTTGGGGATCGCGACGCGGTCGGCGTAGGCGCCGGGGTGGTCGAAGCCCATCAACTCGCCGTTGACGCACAGGTTCTCGGCGCCGCCGCGGCACATGCGGCAGCGACCGCACCAGAGCGTCGAGATGCAGTGCACCTCGTCGCCCACGGAGATGCCGGACGCCGCCACCTCCTCCTCCGCACGCGCGCCGATCTCGACGACCTCGCCGGAGATCTCGTGGCCGAGCACCCACGGCGCCTCGATCCGGCGGTCG